>JAUZFY010000292.1 GCA_030840185.1 Microbacteriaceae bacterium
CCGCAGGTCGCCGTGCACGCCATCCGCAATCTGGTCCGGCTCTCCCGTGGGACGGCCTCGTTGCGCTGGTCGCAGCTCGGCTTCGGACGCACCTCCTCGACCACCCGGGCGCAGGCAACCCCACGCAACCTTTTCGGATTCAAGGACGGCACGGCCAATGTCAAGGCGGAGGACCGGACGGTGGTCGACGAGCATATCTGGGTGCCGACCGAGGACTCACCGGGCTGGATGTCCGGCGGCTCCTACCTCGTCTCACGCAAGATCCGGATGAACATCGAACCATGGGATCGCTCGTCGCTCGGGGAGCAGCAGAGGGTGATCGGTCGCACAAAGGGCGGCGGCGATCCGCTCAGCGGCGGATCGGAATTCACCGAACCGGACTTCACCAAGAAGCACGACTCGGCGCTCGCGATCGACGCGGATGCCCACGTCCGACTGGCGCATCCGACCCACAATCACGGTGCTGTGCTGCTGCGTCGCGGCTACAACTTCGTCGACGGCAACGACGACCTCGGACAGTTGAACGCCGGACTGTTTTTCATCGCCTTCCAGCGAGACCCGCGCACGCAATTCGTTGCAATCCAGCTGCGGCTGGCAGGCAACGACGCGATGAACGAATACATCCAACACGTCGGCTCTGGCATTTTCGCTGTTCCGCCTGGCGCACGTCGAGGCAGCTACGTCGGCGCGGGACTGTTCGAGACTTAGGCGACTTGCCGCTCTGGCCGTGCAGCCTTTAACTGGCGAAGGCGCGCCGCTCAGCCCTTGGCTGGACGGCGCACCTCTCGTGGCCCGGTTGGGGGACTACGCGTTCTGCTTCTTGAGTCGCGAGGTGCGGCGCTGACGGGCGCTCGCGTCGAGCTCCACCTTGCGAATGCGCACGAACTCCGGCGTCACCTCGACACACTCGTCTTCGCGGGCGAACTCGAGGCACTCCTCGAGGGTGAGCTTGCGGGACGGGGTCATGCGCTCGAAGGTGTCCGAGGTGGACTGGCGCATGTTCGTGAGCTGCTTTTCCTTGGTGATGTTCACGTCCATGTCGTCCGCACGCGAGTTCTCGCCGACGACCATGCCCTCGTACACCTCCTGGGTCGGCTCGACGAAGAAGGACATCCGCTCCTGCAGCGCGACCATGGCGAACGGGGTCGCGACTCCCGCGCGGTCCGCGACGATCGAGCCGTTCACGCGAGTGACGATCTCGCCGGCCCAGGGCTCGTAGCCGTGCGAGACGGCGTTGGCGATGCCGGCACCACGAGTGATGGTGAGGAACTCGGTACGGAAGCCGATAAGGCCACGCGACGGCACAACGAACTCCATGCGCACCCAACCGGTGCCGTGGTTCGACATGCCCTCCATGCGGCCCTTGCGAGCGGCGAGCAGCTGGGTGATCGCACCGAGGTACTCCTCCGGGGCGTCGGTGGTGAGGTGCTCGAACGGCTCGTGCACCTTGCCATTGACCTGCTTCACGACCACTTGCGGCTTGCCGACAGTGAGCTCGAAGCCCTCGCGACGCATCTGCTCGACCAGGATGGCCAGAGCAAGCTCTCCACGACCCTGCACCTCCCACGCGTCAGGGCGCCCGATGTCGACGAGCTTGATCGAGACGTTTCCGACGAGCTCGCGGTCGAGACGGTCCTTGACCATGCGAGCGGTGAGCTTGTGGCCCTTGACCTTGCCGATCATCGGGCTCGTGTTGGTTCCGATGGTCATCGAGATCGCCGGGTCGTCGACCGTGATGGTCGGAAGCGGACGAACGTCGTTGGGGTCGGCGAGGGTCTCACCGATCGTGATGTCTTCGAATCCGGCGACGGCCACGATGTCACCGGGTCCCGCCGACTCGGTCGGGAACCGGTCGAGTGCCCTCGTGATGAGCAGCTCGGTCACCTTGACGTTGTGCACCGAGCCGTCGTGCTTGACCCAGGCGACGGTCTGACCCTTCTTGATCGTGCCATTGAACACGCGAAGCAAGGCGAGGCGGCCAAGGAACGGCGAGGCATCGAGGTTGGTGACGTGGGCCTGAAGGGGGTGCTCGTCGTCGTAGCTCGGAGCCGGGATGTGCTTGAGAATCGCGTCAAAGAGCGGCTCGAGGTCTTCGTTGTCCGGCAGGGAACCGTTCTCGGGCTTGTTCCAGCTCGCGGCTCCGTTGCGGCCGGAGGCGTAGACGATCGGCACGTCGAGGATGGCGTCGAGGTCGAGATCCGGGAAATCATCGGACATGTCGCTCGCGAGTCCGAGGAGCAGATCCTGGCTCTCGGCCACGACCTCGTCGATGCGGGCGTCCGGACGGTCCGTCTTGTTGACGAGGAGGATGACTGGGAGCTTGGACTCGAGTGCCTTGCGAAGCACGAATCGCGTCTGCGGGAGCGGGCCCTCGCTCGCGTCCACGAGCAGGACGACGCCGTCGACCATGCTGAGGCCGCGCTCGACCTCACCGCCGAAGTCGGCGTGGCCGGGGGTGTCGATGACGTTAATCGTGATCGGGCCGCCGTCGCCGTTCTCGGCGGCGTGGATGCCGGAGTACGAGACGGCCGTGTTCTTGGCCAGGATCGTGATTCCCTTTTCGCGCTCGAGGTCATTCGAGTCCATCGCGCGCTCTTCGAGATGCGCGTGCGCGGCAAAGGAGTTCGTCTGGCGCAGCATGGCGTCAACGAGCGTGGTCTTGCCATGGTCGACGTGAGCGACGATTGCTACGTTGCGCAGGTCATTACGGGTGGCGATAGCCATAGGTGTACGTCCAGATTTGTCTCGAGAAAGAGGGAGGCCAGTGAGTGAGTCAGTGGCGGCAGAGTCACACCAGTGGTGCTCCGCACCCCACAGTCTACCTCGCATGACCGTATCGGCCCTGCTGAGTCTCTCAACAGTGCGCCCGATCAGGATATTCCGGGCCGTCGGCGACGGCTACGCCTCGCCCGCACTGTCGTGAACGAGGCGGAAGCGATGCGGATCAAAAAAGCGGATGGACGCGAGCTGTCTGCACTCACGCCCACCCCATACCGCAGTTGTTACTTGGTGAAACCGACGTTCTGCCAGAAAACAGTCTGGAACTGCGTCGGACCGTAATTCACGAGTCCCTTCTTCACACCGAAGACGAACGTCTCCGGGAAGAGCGGGATCGTCGTGACGAGCGCGACCAGCTTCTTGTCGATCGCTTGTGCCAGCTTGAGCCGCTTGGCCGGGTCGAGTTCGCCGTTTGCCCCGGCGAAGTCTTTGCCGAGCGACTTGTCGGTCACGCCGGGGTAATTCTGCCCGGACGACGCCGGGTAGAAGATCGATTCGGTGCTCGACACGGGGAACGGAGTGCCCTGCCAGGCGAAGTACGTCGCGTCAAAGTCTCGCGTCTTGGTCGTGATGTACTTCGTGAAGAAATCGTCCGATGGAACGACGTCGATCTTCACGTCAATTCCAGCGGCCTTCTCCTGCGCCTGAACCTGCTGGGCAACCTGTGCCGAGTTCGGGTTGTCAGAGGGAATGACAAACCGCACGGAGAGCGCCTTGCCGCCCTTGGCGTAGATGCCGTTGGAACCGGCCTTATACCCGGCGTCCTCCAGAATCTTCTTCGCACCGGCGGTGTCATAGCCGATCACCTTCTGGGCGTCATCCGCGTAGCCGTCTTGCCCGGGTAGGTAAATGAGGTTGCCGAGAAGGGTGGTCGGAGACCCTACCGGCGCCAAGCGGGCCTGGGCGATTACGGACCGGTTGAGCGCCTTAGCGAACGCCGTGCGAACCTTCACGTCCTTGAATACACTCGCGGTTCCGTTGAGCGTGATGTGACGGTACGTGGTGCTGAGCGAACGCTGAATCTCACCGTCGGTACGCTTCTTCGCCGTCGCGAAATTGTCGGCGTTGCTATAGGTATTGAGAACGTCAATTTCCTTGTTGGCGTATGCCTGGGCGAGACCGGCACGGCTCACCGTCTTGAAGATGAGGGAATCGAGCTTGGGCTTCTCTCCCCACCACTTCGGGTTTGGGGCGAAAGTGACGACCTGGCCGGTCGGGTCGAACTTGCTGAGTACGAACGCCGAACCGGACACGTAGCTTTTCCCGTCGGCGGCGTAGGGCCCGGTGGCCCACGAGCTGTTGAAGTGGGCGGGAGTGTCGCCGAGCCACTTCGGCCAGATGGCGCCAAGTATCGATGGCCAGTCTGCGTTCTTGTTTTTGAACGTGAGCAGCACGTCCTGGGCGTTGGTGCCCGCGGTCACCGAGGAGATGTCGGACCAAACATTTGTGGAGATAGGCGCGTACGCCTCGTCCTTTCCGTTGAGCGACTTCCATGTCGCCGCAAAGTCCTCGTAGCTCATTGGGGTGCCGTCGGACCACACCGCCTTCGGGTTGATCTTCACCTCCACGACCTGCGGCGAATCGCTCTTGAGCGCGACCGAGTCGGCAAAGTCTTTGTCGACCTCCCACGATCCGTCTTGCTTGATGGTCACGAAGGAGGGAAGGAACACTCCGGCCAGCGTGTTGTCGTCGACTGTTCCGGCATCGAGGTTGTTGAGGTTCCAGTTCGCTGGCGTGGCGTCGACAGCGAGGGTGAGCGACCCCCCCGCAGGGACCGACGCCGCATCGGCGGAAACCCACCCGGTTCCTGGCACCTTGGGCGCCGACGACGCCGATGGGCTCGCACCGCCGCCCGAGGTGCAGGCGCTGAGGGCGATGATCGCCACAGCAGCGGTCGCGAGCGTTAGCCCGCGCTTGACAGAGATCTTCATGAGATTTGCCTTTCATCCAACGCCACCGGACACGCCACAACGGGCGAAGTGGCCACCTAGAGCCCTCACTCTGGCACGCGGGTCCGTCGCGTGGGCCTCCATTCCTCTGCCGTTATCGTTTTGAAACTTTTTCTCAATAAATCGGAAACATCGAGAACTGCACAACTTCGCGTCACGAGATCGACACACCGGCCAGTTACAGTTGAGGATTTATAGGGGTGCGCGATCCGCGCAATGGCGTGCGGCGAGCGTGGGACGGGAAGAGGACCAGAGCTTTGATCGGTTTCATCGCGAAGCGGCTCGTCAATTACTTCTTTCTGAGCGCCATCGCAACGATGCTTGGCTATCTGCTCGTGAGCGCGACGCTACAGCCCGCCGCTCGCTTCTATGGCAGGAACCCACCGATTCCGCAGGGGACCATCGACGCGGCGCTCAACAAGGTCGGTGCGAATCCGAACATTCCGCTGCTCGAGCGACTCTGGACCTGGGTGGGAAATTTGGTCACGAGGGGCTCACTCGGGCTGAGCGTGCGTGGAACCGAGGTGACCGCCGACATTGCCGCCCGCGCCGGGACCAGCTTGCGGCTGCTCGTGATCGGCACGATCCTCGGCGCCGTCATCGGCGTGATCCTCGGCGTCTGGGGCGCCGTGCGGCAGTACAAGACGAGCGACCAGGTGATCACCTATGCGTCATTCACGATTCTGGCGACCCCGGTCTTTGTCATCGGTATTTTGCTCATGATTGGGGCAACAGCGGTCAACCAGACGGTGGGCACCAACGTGATCAACTTCACCGGTGAGTACACGGCGGGGCTCGGCGGCGGATTCTGGACCCAGTTCGGAGACCGGGCCGCGCACTTGCTTCTGCCGACCATCACCCTCACGATCACCGCCGTGGCGGCGTATTCGCGCTATCAGCGCAGCGCGATGCTCGACGTGCTCTCCTCGGACTTTATTCGCACTGCACGATCGAAGGGCAGAACCCGAGGCTCGGCCATCATCCGGCACGGCGTGCGGGTCGCCCTGATCCCGATGTCGACGTTCTTCGCGTACTCCTTCGGGCTGATTCTCGTCGGCGCGACCATCACCGAGACGGTGTTCAGCTGGCACGGCATGGGCGAATACCTGTTCTCCAGCGTGGGGAATTCCGACATCAACGCGGCCGCCGGAACCATCCTGTTCACATCGATCCTCGTT
>JAUZFY010000335.1 GCA_030840185.1 Microbacteriaceae bacterium
TACTCGACCAGCGAAACCACCGGCCGCGAGCGGCCTAGTCGACCAGCGAAACCACCGGCCGCGAGCGGCCTACTCGACCAGGGGCAGCGTTTTGCCCGGACGCCCCGCGCGGCCGCCCGTACTAACCGAAAGGCCACCGCGGATCGTCATCGCATGGGCCAAGTCAGTTGCCCGCCTACCTGCCGACGCGACGATGGCGACGAGGAGGTCGGCGAGCTCTCTTGCCCAGGAAGCGAGTCGCGCCCTTCGGGTTTCAGACGGGGACGGACGCCGCAGGCGACGGGCAGCGAGAAGCACGCGGATTTCGTCCTGCAACACAGGCAGTGTCCGCACGGTCAGCGTGAGCGCGTGCGCCCAGTCTTCGATCGGTGCGCCGACGAGGCGAAGCGGCCGGGCAAGTGCGATGAACGCGCCCGGGAGCTGCTCGACAGGCGTGGTCCAGACGACCACAAGGGAGAGCGCGAAGAGGAGCACCGTCAGGAGTATCGACTGCGCATAGAGCGCGAGGCCGTGACCGAAGAACGAGGCGACCGCGCCGATCAGCACCAGGGCGGCGACCGCAACCGGAACCCGCGGTACCGCCGCGACCGGAATGCGAGCAAGGGCGACTGCCCCGGCCGCAAGCACGGCGAGCACGGCGATTGCGGGCCATCCGGGGAACAGGAGGGAAGCGACGGTGATGGCAGCCAATCCGGCGAGCTTCACAGCGGCCTTCAGCCGATGGAGCGGCGTGTCGCCTGGAATCGGGCGGAGAACCAGTCCGCTCCGTCTGAGACGTTGGCGAGCTTCGGGCGGAGACAGGTCGACCGCAGGAACCCCCCGAACGACCCCGTTCGCGATCCGGACCTGCCTGGAGCACGCCAGTGCCATGTCCTCGATATCGTGCGAGATGATGACCAGGGTGAGCCCTTCACTCCGGCGGAGACTTCCCAGCAGGCTGAGTAGCTCCAGTCGTCCCTCGCGGTCAAGGCCAGCCAGCGGCTCGTCGAGCACGAGCACCTTCGGTCGCGATGCGATGAGTCCGGCGATCGCCACGCGACGCAGCTGACCACCGCTGAGCTCCTCGACGGAGCGGGACGCGAGCTCGGCCGGAAGGCCGACCGCCTGCAAGTTGGCGGCGACGAATGCGTCCGCATCGGTCTCACCGATGACTCCGGTCGGCGCAGCGGGACCGGCGGCGTTCAGGATGTCCTCGCCGACCGTCGGCCGCTGCACCTGCAGTCGCGCGTGCTGGAACGACAACGCGACCGCCCCGAGCAACGAGGACGGCGGGACTCCGTTGAGAGTGATGGAGCCGTGCGTCGGGACGACGAGCCCGGCGAGCAGCCACGCGAGGGTCGACTTGCCGGAGCCGTTCTCGCCGGTGAGCAGGAGACCCTCACCGCTGTAGATGTCCAGGTCGACGGACTCCAACGCGGTGACTTCCCACGGGGTTCTGCTGTTGAAGCGGTGGCCAAGATCGCGCACGCGGATCATGGGCTCGTGTTGGGATTTCCCGTCTGGATGCTCGGGCTCGCGGGCCATCGGTACGTCGACGACCCGCTCGTCGACGCTCTGCTCGGTCAGGACCTGCTCTGTGACGATCCGGCCATGGGCGAGCCGGATGACGCGGTCGGCGCGGGCAGCTTCCGCGGGATCGTGGGTCACATGGACCACGCTCGTTCCCGTGCGCGCGGGAAGCGACGCGAGGAGTTCGAGCACGTCCAGCCGGCCGCCGGCATCGAGCATTGAGGTCGACTCGTCCGAGATGAGAAGAGCGGGGCGCCGGGCGAGCGCGCCCGCGATGGAGAGTCGCTGCAACTGGCCGCCGGAGAGGGAATCGGTGGCGGCGGTGGAGAGGCCATCCAGGCCGACGGCAGCGAGGAGAGCATCGATATCGAGTGGCTGGCCCTGCGGCACGCCCCAACGCAGATCCTCCTCCACCGTCCCGCCGATCACTTGGGCTTCCGGTCGTTGATGCACGATGGCCGTCCCCCCGATGAGTCCAAGCCCGACGCCGCCGGGTCTGGAAACCAAACCGCCTGACGGTTTCGCGCCTGCCAGTACCGAGACGAGGGTGGACTTGCCCGAGCCGTTCGGCCCGGCAATGACGACGAACTCGCCCGGTTCGATGGTCAAGTCGATGCCGTTGAGCGCCCCCGTCGACATCCCCGGATGATGGAAGGCGAGGTTGGAGAGGACGACCGGTAACGGCGCGACAAGGTTGTCCAGAGCTTCATCGCGCGCGGCATCGTCGAGTGTATCCGCGCGGTTGAGCCATTCGACGCGGCGGAGGACAACGACGACGAACCCGTTCGTGACGAGCATCCCGAGCGGAACGCCGACCAGCGCGAGGACCGCGACGGTGGCTGGCCACGCGCTGAGCAGTGCGTCGAGGATCCGGAGCGTACTGCGACCGACGGAAGGATCGACGGGTGTCGCCGTCAAGACGGTCACGAGCCCGGACAGGGTCGCCCGCACCGACCCGAACGCGAGATCCCGCGCCGCGGAAAAGACGAACAGCACTCCGATGCTGCCGGCGGCTATCACCGGTGCGACGACGATTGCGACGAGGAGGACGGTGCCCGCGCCTCGCTTGCCCTTGCGAATGATGCCGCACGTCCCTCCGATTGCCGCGCACCCGGCGAGCACGATCGCTGCCGTCGGACCGGCGACCAGAAACGCAGCAAAGGCGCCCGCCACCGCGGCGGCTACCACCGTTCCCCAGCGGTTGCGCAAGCCCACCAGGGCCAGCGGCACCACCGAGAGAAGCTCAATCGCACCGAGGTGCGGCAGCAACGAGCCAATAGAGACGATCACAACCGCGAGCGCGGCGAACATTCCCGCGTCGGCTGCTTCACCCGGACGCAAGCCCTGGCCCGAGCGCGTTGGCCACGTTCGCGGGCCAATGCGTCGTTTCGCAATCCGAATCGGTGCGCTCATTCTCAGATCCCACCACCACACCGCTAAGAATTTGCGAAGGCGGAGCACGATCGGTTGAGCGCTGAGTGCCGCGCGCGGCGACGCCGTAGACCGAAGCAATTCTTAGTGCGGTCTGGGTCGTGGTTGCGAAATATTGGCGACGTTAGACGACGAAGGGACCCAACTTGTCAATTTTCTTAACCGAACCACCTGAGACGACTGTCGATCTGGTTGCTCGCGCCAGACAGGTTACGAAAGTGTACGGAGACGGAGAAGGGCGGGTACAGGCACTCAACGGGATAGACCTGGATATCCGTCGCGGACAAATGTCGGCGATAATGGGCCCGAGCGGCTCGGGCAAGTCGACTCTCATGCACGTGCTGGCCGGTCTGGACGGTGCCACGAGCGGCTCGGTGCTTCTCGACGGTACCGAGATCACCGGGCTCGACGATGACGCACGCACTCTGCTGCGGCGCAGAGAGATCGGCTTCGTATTCCAGGCGTTCAACCTGGTGCCAACACTCGACGT
>JAUZFY010000001.1 GCA_030840185.1 Microbacteriaceae bacterium
AGAAAGGCCTTGATACCGACCGAGATGATGATGGCCGCGACGAAGATCAACACGATGTCGCGGATGAAAAGTTTGACGCCCCGGTTCTTGCGGCGCTGCGTTTCGGCTACGTCCGGTGTCGACGTAGCCGGATCGATTTCTGTCATTAAACCCCTGAGCTCCCCATCATTTTAGGTGATGGGGAGCTCAGAGAAAGCCTCGAATAGAGCGGCGCGTCTAGTGCGCTTCGCGCTTTTCCTTGATCTTCGCCTTCTTGCCGCGCAGGTTGCGCAGGTAGTACAGCTTCGCGCGACGCACGTCACCGCGAGTGACGACCTCGATGTGGTCGATCACCGGGGAGTGGACCGGGAAGGTGCGCTCGACGCCGATCTGGAAGCTGACCTTGCGAACGCAGAACGTCTCGCGCACGCCCTCGCCGGAACGGCCGATGACGACACCCTGGAAGACCTGGACGCGGGAGCGGGTGCCCTCGACGATGTTCACGTGAACCTTCACGTTGTCGCCGGCACGAAAGTCCGGGATGTCCGAGCGGAGGGAAGCCGCATCAACGGCGTCGAGAATATGCATGGTGTTCGCTCTCTGCAACCGCCACAGGTCGACCGCGAATTAGATTGTTACGTGAAGGATGTTGTGCTCATATCGATGGCGACTCCCCTGTGGCAGAGTCGCGCTGAAGGCACAAGTGGCAATTCTGCCACATCGGGCGGCGCTAAGCGAGCCGCGGTCGATCAGTGGTCGGTCGGCTCGACTAGCACCGTGCCACCGGCGGTCGCCGCATCCGGCCCCCCGGTCACATCCGCGCGGTTCATGCGAGCGCGTAACTCCTCGTAGTCGAGCCCGGTGAGGCGGGTGACCGTCTCCTGCCTCGACTCGACCAGGTACTCGATAAGGACAAGCCAGAGGGTGGTGAACGCGGTAATGATGATCACTCCGCCGGCGATGTCCGCGATCGTGAAGGACGCGTCGCGGAATCCCTGGCCGAAGGCGTGGGTGGCGATGGAGGTGCCGGGCTCGTAGCTGTGCACGGAATCAACGACGAAGAATCCGTAACACAGCACGGCGAAGTACCAGACGGAAAGCAGGATGGCGTCGGTCTTCGAGACGGCGCCGGTTCGCCTCGCGCTCTTACGAGCCCAGGTGAAGGTGGTCACCACAGCCAGGAAGATAAACAGTAACGGTGCGAGAAACAGCCCGATGGCGTAGTGCCAACCGAGAATCACACCGAAAAAGACCCGTCCAATCAGCAGCCAAAGCGGCAGCACGATGGTTGCGGCAAACTGGGTGTTGAACAACGCCCGGCGATACCACATGGTCCCGAGTTTACGCTCGCTGAACACAGTCACCGATCACGCAAGGGAGAAGACGAATGATCGAACTGAGAACGTCGGCCGAAATCGACGAGATGCGAGCGGCGGGGAGCTTCGTCGCATCGACGGTTTCGGCCCTCGCCGCGGCGTCGCGGGTCGGGGTGAATCTGCTCGCCCTTGACGCGATGGCCGCCGATCTCATCCGACGCGCCGGCGCGACGAGCAGCTATGTCGACTATCACCCATCGTTCGGAGCGATGCCGTTCGGCAAGGTGCTGTGCACCTCGGTCAACGATGCGGCGCTGCACGGCTTGCCCTTCGACTACGCGCTGCGGGATGGCGACGTGCTCAGCCTCGACTTCGCAGCCTCCGTAAACGGTTGGGTGGCCGACTCGGCGATGACAGTGATCGTCGGCGCCGCGCGTCCGGAGGACAGGAAGCTGATCGACACCACCGAGCGCGCTCTCGCCGCCGGAATCGCCGCGTCCACCGTCGGGGCACGAGTCGGGGACGTTTCCGCGGCGATCGGCGCGGTGTGCACCGCGGCGGGGTACTCGGTCAACACCGACTTCGGCGGGCACGGGGTCGGCCGCACCATGCACGGCGACCCGCACATTCCCAATGACGGTCGCCCGGGCCGCGGTCTCCCGCTTCGTCCCGGGCTGGTTTTCGCGATCGAGCCGTGGCTCATGGAGACCACCGACCGCATCTTCACCGACCCGGACGGCTGGACGCTTCGCAGCCTCGACGGATCGCGAGCCGCGCATTCCGAGCACACCATCGCGATCACCGAGGACGGCCCCCTGGTTCTGACCGCGCGCGACTAGTCGGATAGCAGGTCGGGGCGCACCTCGCGGGTTCGCTCGAGCTGCTGCTCTCGCCGCCACTTCGCGATCGCACCGTGATTGCCGCTGAGAAGCACCGGCGGCACCTCGAGTCCCCGCCACCGGGCGGGCTTGGTGTAGCTGGGGTATTCGAGCAGCCCGTCGGAATGAGACTCCTCCACGAGGCTCTCCGGATTCCCGACCACACCCGGAATGAGTCGGCCGATCGCCTCGATCATCGCCATCGTCGCGACCTCTCCCCCGTTCAGCACGTAGTCTCCGAGGCTCACGAGCCGCACTCGCGCACGGCTCGCCGCGTAGTCGACGACCCGTTGGTCGATGCCCTCGTACCGGCCGCAACCGAAGACCAGCTGACGCTCGGTGGCCAATTCGTGGGCGAGAGACTGAGTGAAAAGCTCGCCGGCCGGCGACGGGAAGATGATCACGGGGCTCTCTGCGCCTTGAGCCTCACTCGCATAGAGGATGCTGTCGAGCGCTTCGCCCCACGGCTCCGGTTTCATCACCATTCCCGCGCCTCCGCCGTACGGCGTGTCGTCGACGGTGCGGTGACGATCGAACGTGAAATCGCGCAGGTCGTGAACGGCGAGTTCGATGAGTCCGCTTTCACGGGCCTTTCCGAGCAATGAGACGTCGAGCACGGAGAAGAACTCCGGAAAGATCGTCACGATGTCGATGCGCATTGGTCGATCTACCTGTCGGTCGGCTCCGCGGTCGGCGTTTCGGATGCGTCGGGCTCGTCGTCCGCGTCATCCGGAAGCTCTTCGAAGAGTCCGGCCGGCGGTGTGACCGTCAGCGTTCCGGCCTCGATGTCGACGGAGGGCACGATCGCCTTGACGAACGGCACAAGCACGATGCCGTTCTCCGTCGTCACGTGGATGAGGTCTTGAGCGGGCAGATGATCGATGAGGCTGACCGTGCCGATTCGCTCGCCATCACGAACGACAGCGAGACCAACTAGCTGGTGGTCGTACCAGGCGTCTTCCTCATCCGATTGCTCAGCGAGATCCTGATCGACCCAGAGAATTGCCTTGATCAGGCTCTCCGCGGCCGTGCGGTCGAGGACGTCTTTAAAGAACGCAACCGGCTGCAGGTTGTACCACTTGAGTTCGATGAGTTCGAGGGTCTTGCCGTGCCATGGCGAACTGGTCGGCACCTGAAGGGTGAACACGGCGCCCGGAACAAATCGTCGCTCCGGGGCATCCGTGTACAACTCGACTTTGATCGCACCCTTAAGGCCATGGGCCTTCGTCAGGCGTCCGACCCGAAGTTGGGTCTTGTTGGGCTGAGTGTTATTAGAAATCGGTATCCACCACGTCGACGCGCACCTTACGACCGTCAGCGATGGCCGAGACGAGGGTGCGGAGCGCCTTCGCGGTGCGGCCGGCGCGACCGATCACGCGACCGAGGTCCTCGGGGTGCACACGCACCTCGAGAACCTCGCCGCGTGGTGAGTTCTTGGCTACTACCTGAACCTCGTCCGGGTGATCAACGATCCCCTTGACCAGATGTTCGAGAGCGGCTGCGAGCATTGCCTAGGCCTTGTCGGCGTCGGCAGCTGCGGCCTCTGCTGGGGCTTCGGTGGGAGCGATCTCGGCGTCGTTTTCCGTCGCCGGAGTGGCGTCGACGTCCTCGGCCGCGTCGACAACCGGCGCCTCGGCCTTGGGCGCTGGCGCCTCGGCCTTCGGCTTCAGAACCGGCTTCTTCTTCTCGTCGGCAACGAAATCGACCTTCGTCTCCTTGGTCTTCACAGTGCTGACGGCGTTCTTGTCACCCTTGAAGATGCCCCAGTCACCGGTGAGCTTGAGAAGTGCCGCGACCTGCTCGGTCGGCTGGGCGCCGACGCTGAGCCAGTACTGGGCACGAGCCGAGTCGACCTCGATGAACGAAGGCTCCTCGGTGGGGTGGTACTTGCCAATCTCCTCGATGACGCGACCATCACGCTTGGTGCGTGCGTCGGCGACAACGATTCGGTAGAACGGAGCGCGAATCTTGCCCATGCGCTTCAGACGGATTTTTACAGCCACAATTCTCCATAAGTAATTTTTTGGGGCGAACTGCTTGCCGTGAGCGTGGGGTGCACACTCGGCAGAAAAGCTCTGATGGGAGTCGGTGCCACCTGATTAGAGGGTCGGGTGGCCAAAGACTCGACTAATCATTCTTGCAGATATCCGGAGCGTTCACGAACCAAACTTCTTAGGGCCTCGCGACCACACGCTTGCGAGACACGCCAACACCGACGAGGCAGATCGCTCCTCCGACGATCGCCACGGGGGCCGGCACCTCAGCGAAGAAGATCAGGCCCAGAACGATCGCGACCGCCGGGACGACATAGGTGGTGACTCCGAGCTGGCCGGCCGGCATCTTCGACAGTGCGTAGGCCCAGGTGCTGAAGGCGAGAGCGGTCGGCACAACACCGAGGTATACCGCCCCGAGGATGCTTGCGATCGGAGCGGTTCGCAGGTCTCCGATCAGTTCGCCGAGGAACGGCAGGCACGCGATCATCCCGATGACGCAGCCCATGAATGTCACCTGGCGAGCGGGCAGCCGCTTGAGCGCCGGCTTTTGGCACAACACCCCGATCGCGTAGGCGACCGCCGCGACGAGCGCCCAGACAATCCCGCTTCCGTCCCCGAATCGATTCGAACTCGCGCCGGCCGCTATTCCCGTGCCAATGCCGATCAGGACGACGCCGACGAAGGCGATGCCCGCACCGATCGCGAGCCACTTGGGTATCCCCTCCCCCAGGAAGGCGCCGGCGCCGAGCGCGATGAGAATCGGCCCGATGTTGATGATCATCGCCGTGGTGCCGGCGTCGAGGGTGTGCTCCGCGATGTTGAGAGTGACGTTGTACGCGCCGAACCACGCAACCCCGAAGATCAGGATCAGCAGCCACTCCCGACTGGTCGGCTTCACCCAACGGTGGCCGATCATCACGAGAGAGAGTGCGACCGAGCCCACCGCCAGGCGGGCGAGCGCGAGCGAGCCGCCTCCGAAATGAGGCGCGACACCGCGGATCACGATGAACGCGCTCGCCCACGCGAGCACGGTCACGACAATTGCGATAAGCACGGACGTCGACAGTCCGGCGGTGTGCTTGTCTCGAAGCGGCGTTGTGGTCATATCACTCACGTTAGCGGCGGGGGACGTCATTCTCAGACCCAGCGCGCAACCGCGGCGATGGCCGTGGCGTTGTCTCGGATTAGTTGCCGTTCTTCGAGTCGCGCCAGGCCAGCCAGTCGCCAACCGGGGCGAGCTCGTAGTCCGGTCCGCTGATGCCGATCGTGAAGAGAGTGGCGCCGAGTTCGAACAGCTGGTCAGCGTCTTCCGTGGAGCGGGCCCGCAGCTCGGTCGAGATCTCGATCTCGCTCACGTCGCGACCGACGACCTCGCCGTGCTCGGCGAGGATGCCGAGTTTGCGCTCGAGGGTCGCCGGGTCGCTGAAGCTGTGCCAGATGTCCGCGTATCGTGCGACGATGCGAAGGGTCTTCTTCTCCCCACCCCCGCCAATAAGCACGGGGATGCGGCGGGTCGGTGCGGGGTTGAGTTCAGCCCAACGGGCCTCGATGATCGGAAGGTTCTCCGCGAGCGCGTCGAGCCGCTGGCCGGCGGTGCCGAACTCATAGCCATACTCGGTGTAGTCCTTCTCGAACCATCCGGATCCCGTGCCGAAGATGAATCGGCCGACACCGGTGCCCTTCGCGCTGATGTGATCGATCGTGCGGGCCATGTCGGCCTGCAGGTTCGGGTTGCGGTAGCTGTTGCAGTTGACGAGCGCGCCGAGCTCAACCCGGGTGGTCTGCTCCGCGAGAGCCGCGAGCATCGTCCAGGACTCGAAGTGCAGGCCGTGCGGGTCGCCCGACAGCGGGAAGAAGTGGTCCCAATTGAACAGGATGTCCACGCCGAGGGCTTCGAGCTCCGCAGCGACATCGCGGATCTTCTCGTAGGACGCGTGCTGTGGAGCGATTTGCACTGCCAGTCGGACCGGACGGGTGGAGGCAGAAGTCATGAAATCGATCCTAGATGCCGCCGAAAGCTAGTCCTGCGAGTGGCGAAGCAGCACGGCTCGGAATTGAAGGCCTGCGCTTCGAGCAGGGTGTCGGATCAGCCCCGGCCGAGGAACTTCTGCAGCGACGCGAGCTCTTCTTCACTCGGGCCGCCCTCGGCTCCACGGGCACCGAGCCCGAATCCGGATCCGGCGACTCCCGACGACGGCTTCGCTCCGGCCGCCAGCGCCGCGTTCTCCGCGGCGCGCTTCGCCGGGTTCCCGGACTTCGAACCCTTCTTCTTGGGCTGTTGCTTGGGTCGGCCGCCTCCGAAGCCCGCTCCGGGGATCGGTCCCATGCCGGGAACCTGCGGCACGCCGCCCTTGGCGACGGTCTTCATCATTTTTGCGGCCTGCTCGAACCGGTTGACCAGGGCATTCACCTCGGTCACCGTCGTGCCGGAGCCGCGCGCGATGCGCACCCGACGTGACCCGTTGAGCACCTTCGGCGCTCGACGCTCCTGCAGTGTCATCGACTGGATGATCGCCTCGGTGCGGGTGATCTCGGACTCGTCGAAGTTGTCGAGCTGCTCGCGCATGCCCTTCGCCCCCGGGAGCATCCCGAGCATGCTCTTGATGGAGCCCATGTTTTTGAGCTGCTGCATCTGGCCGAGGAAGTCCTCGAGCGTGAATGTGTCGGTGGCGAACTTCTCCGCGACCTTGCGGGACTCCTCCTCGTCGAAGTTCTTCTGAGCCGTTTCGATCAGGGTGAGGATGTCACCGAGGTCGAGGATGCGGCTGGCCATGCGGTCGGGATAGAACGGCTCGAAGTCATCCAGCGACTCGCCCGTCGAGGCGAAGATGATGGGCCGACCGGTGACGGATGCCACGGACAGCGCGGCACCGCCGCGGGCGTCACCGTCGAGTTTGGTCAGCACGACCGCCGTGAAATCGACGCCGTTCTGGAACGCTTTGGCCGTCGCCACGGCGTCCTGACCGATCATGGCGTCGATGACGAAGAAGACCTCGTCGGGGTCGATTGCCCGGCGGATGTCGGAGGCCTGCTTCATCAGATCGGCGTCGACGCCGAGACGACCGGCGGTGTCGACGATGACGATGTCGTATTGCTTGTCCCTGGCGAACTTGACGCCGTCCTTGGCCACCTTGACCGGGTTGGCTCCCCCGCCTCCGAAAAGCCCGCGGGCGGGGGCGGCGTCGTCGGCGCTGACGTTGCCCGGCTCGGGGGCGAACACCGCGACTCCGGCCTGCTCACCGACGACCTTCAGCTGGGTCACCGCGTTCGGGCGCTGCAGGTCGGCGGCGACCAAAAGCGGCGTGTGGTTCTGGGCGGCGAGCCACTTGGCCAGCTTGCCAGCGAGGGTGGTCTTTCCGGCACCCTGAAGGCCGGCCAGCATGATGACGGTCGGCGCGGTCTTCGCGAACTGGATGCGACGGGCATCGCCGCCGAGAATCGTGACGAGTTCGTCGTTGACGATCTGCACCACCTGTTGCGCCGGGTTCAGCGCCTTGGACACCTCGTCGCCAAGGGCGCGTTCGCGCACCCGGGCGGTGAAGTCCTTGACCACCTCGAGGGCGACGTCGGCATCGAGAAGGGCGCGACGGATTTCGCGGACTGTGCCGTCGACATCCGCTGCGCTCAGTTTTCCCTTGCCGCGCAGGTTCTTAAAGGTATCGACGAGGCGATCGGTGAGATTTCCAAAGGTGGCCATGGTGCGTCCAGTTTAACCCGCGAAGCCCGTGTCGGTGCAGCCGCCTAGGCTCACCACATGCGCTTCGGAATCGTGATCCTGCCACAGCAGCCGTGGGCTGCCGCACGCCACATCTGGGCGGCGGCGGAGGAACTCGGCTTCGACCACGCGTGGACCTACGACCACCTCTCCTGGCGATCGCTCGCCGACGAGCGGTGGGGAGCGACTATCCCGACGCTCACTGCGGCGGCAACCGTTACCCAACGCATCGGGCTCGGTACCTTCGTCTCGTCGCCGAACTTCCGGCACCCGGTTACCTTCGCCAAGGACGTGGCGACCCTCGACGACATAGCCGGCGGACGGTTCATCCTCGGGGTCGGATCCGGCGGGACCGGGTTCGACTCGCTGGTTCTGGGCCAGCCGCAACTGAGCCCACGGCAGCGCCACGAGCGCTTCGAGGAGTTCGTCGAGCAGCTCGACTCACTGCTGCGATTCGAACCGGCCGGCAGCGGTGGGATCAGCGCGACCGGCCAGTGGTTCACCGCGCTCAAGGCACGAATGGTCGGCGTTCCGGCGCAGTCGCCGCGGGTGCCGTTCGTGCTCGCGGCAAACGGGCCGCGCGGCATCGCGCTCGTTTCCCGGATGGCCGATGGGTGGGTCAGCACTGGGAAGGACGGGGCGGTGGGCGAAGAGTGGTGGCAGTCCGTGGCGACGCTCGCCGCGCGGCTGGATGACGCGGCGAGCTCCGTTGGGCGCGATCCGCACTCCATCGACCGCTACCTCTCGCTCGATTCCGGCGGCACCTACTCGCTTCAGAGCATCGGCGCGTTCGAGGATGCGGTGGGGCGAGCGGCGCAACTGGGGTTCACCGACCTCATCGCGCATTGGCCGAGGGGGGACGGAATCTACGCGGGCTCCGTGTCGGTGCTCGAAGAGGTTGCGGCGCGGTTGGGCGCCCTTCGGTGATGCGCCGCAGCGTTTTCCGCGCGCGTGCCTGCGTCCCCTGCGGCGAGGCGTGTGGCGTTGCCTGCGGAGCCTAGACTTCTCGGATGAGACAGGTCGAACTTGGCACGACCGGCCTCGAGGTTACCGAGTTCTTTTTCGGCGGTGCGGCGATCGGCGGAATCGGCTCCGCCCCATCGCGCGTCGGTCTCGGGATGACGACCGACGAGGCGCTCGAGCGACTCGATGAGGCGCATGAGGTCGGCATCCGCGTGCTCGACACGGCCAACAGCTTTGCCGGCGGACAGAGCGAGCGCGTGATCGGTCGCTGGCGGGAAGAGCGCGAACGCGGCGACGTGCTCGTCTCGACCAAGGTCGGCAACGTCGTCGAGCGCGGCCAGGACGGCATTTCCCTCGCGGCCGACCACATCGAGCGGCAGCTTGCGCTGAGCCGATCACGACTCGGCACGGTCGATCTGTACCTCACGCACGCCTCCGATTCCCGCACGCCCTTGGAGGAGACCCTCACCGCATTCGCGGCCGCGATTGACAGCGGGCAGATCAAGGCATTCGGATGCTCGAACCTCTCGGTGCACGAGGCCGAAGCGTGGCTGCTCGCCGCCGATCGAGCCGGGCTACCCCGACCCGGATGGGTGCAAAACGAATTCAGCCTCGTGAGTAGAGCCGGTGAACGCGACCTGCTGCCGCTCCTGGCTGGCGAAGGAGTGGGCTTCGTCGCGTACTCCCCGTTAGCGGGCGGGGTGCTGACCGATCGGTTCCTCGGCGCCGATCTCGAGTCGCTGCCGCAACCGCCCGCGGGCAGTCGGCTTGCCGTGGCGCCGGCCATGTACGCCGAGGCGTTCACCCTACAAAATCTGGAGCGGGTGGCATCCGTAGAACGCATCGCGCGGGACTGCGACGTGAGCATCGCCGCGCTCGCGCTGGCTTGGCTGCGACAGCATCCGCTCGTGACGGCGACCGTCGTCTCGCCACGGCGCACAAAGCAGTGGGACGCCGTGACCGAGGCGCTCGGGACCGACCTCGATGACGACCTCGCCGAGCGGATCGCTGCAGTCTTCGCCT
>JAUZFY010000002.1 GCA_030840185.1 Microbacteriaceae bacterium
CACAACGGCCGAGGACTGGTTCCGCCCGTGGTGCGATGTCATCGCGCCCGAATTGGAGCTGCCAGGGCTCCTCTGGGCAGGTGAGGTCGCCGGCACGATTCATGCCGCGGCAGCCACCGAGACCACACTCCCACTCGGCATCCCCGTCATCACCGGAACCATCGACGCCTGGTCCGAGGCGGTAAGCGTCGGCGCAACCGAAGTTGGTGATCTCATGCTGATGTATGGAACCACCATGTTCCTCATCAACACCGTGCACGAGCGTCTCACCTCGCCAACGCTCTGGAGCACGCTCGGTACGGTCCCCGGGACGCGCAACCTGGCCGGGGGAATGGCCACCTCCGGCGCGATCACCGGTTGGCTGCGCGAACTGTTCGGTTCACCCGACTTCTCGGAGCTCCTGGCTGACGCGGAACAGTCCGGTCCCGGCGCCAACGGGCTCCTCATGCTCCCGTACTTTGCTGGGGAACGCACGCCGATCGCGGACCCCGACGCTCGAGGTGTCATCGCCGGTCTCACAATCGGGCACACGCCGGGCGATCTCTATCGTGCTGCGCTCGAAGCCACGGCATTTGGCGTACGGCACAACGTGCAGGGCATGCGGGATGCCGGCGGAGACATCCAGCGCGTCGTCGCCGTTGGCGGCGGCACACGGGGTCGCCTCTGGACCCAACTGGTCTCGGACATCACCGGCCTCGAGCAGCACATACCGACGGTCACCATCGGCGCGAGCTTCGGGGCCGCGTTCCTGGCGGCCCGAAGCACCAGTGAAGTCACCATCGATCGATGGAACCCCATCGCGGAGGTGCTTTCGCCCAATCTTGAGCTTGCCGCGCGCTACGACGAGCTCTATGACCTGTACCGACGGCTGTATCCCGCGACCGAAAGCATCGTCCACGCCCTAGCCGCGCTCCAGAATCGCGCCTAGTCAGCCCTCACGCAACGACGGGGACCGGAACAGCACCGGTCGGCCGCCGTAGCCGTCGAGTCGCGCCTCGAGCCCAGCCTTCACCTCCGGCCACTCCTCGACGATCACCGAGAAGACGGCGGTGTCCCGCCAACTGCCGTCCGCACGAGGCCGTTCCCTCCTGATGAGGCCCTCGAACGTTGCGCCGATCTTGGCGATGGCCGCGCGGGAACGGGAGTTCGCGGCATCCGCCTGAATCTTGACCCTGCCGAATCCGTGCTCGAAGGCGAGGCCAAGGATGAGCAGTTTGGCCTCCGCGTTTACCGCCGTGCCCCACACGCGAGGGTCGTAGGCGGTCCACCCGAGGTGCGCGCTCTCCAGGCGAGGTTCGAACTCCCCCAGGGTCGACGTGCCGACGAGTTGGCCGTCGTGCGGACCGCCGACGAGGAAAATTGCGTAGCTGTTGCCGTCGACCCACGGGTAGTACGACTCGGCCCATTCGATGAAGTCTGTTTCGTTGTCGCGAAACCCGGCCGGTCCGCCTCCGTAGCCATCGGCGAAGACGATTTTGTGCCCGATCGCCGAATACAGGGAGGCAAGGTGGTCGCGGCGCAACGGCTCGAGCCGGATGAATCGGCCCTCGATCGGTGCAGGTTCGGGGCGTGTCGCAGTCACAGAGACCAGTCTGACAGCACCTGGTGCCACGATGGTATTCGTGAGCACGACATCACTCTTCTCCCATTCGGCCGAGGCATTCATCGCCATCCTCGGCTCCGTCAGTGATGACCAGTGGCAGCTCCCGGGCCTCGGGGCGTGGACGGTCCGCAGTCTCGCCGGGCACACCGCGAGGGCCATTCTCACCGTCGAAACCTACCTGTCCCAGGAGGAGCCGAGCGACGTCACCGTGCCAACCGCGGAGGCGTACTACACGAGCGTGTACCAAAGCTTCACCGATCCGGCCGCCGTGGCCGCTCGCGGAGTCGACTCCGGACTGTGGCTCGCCGACGACCCGGTCGGCCGGGTGACAGCCGCCTTCGCCCGCAGCCGTTCTCTCATCGAGTCTCAACCGACCAATCGCCTCGTCTCGATTGGCGGGATGGGCATCCCACTGACCGAGTACTTGCGAACCAGGGTGTTCGAGCTCGTCGTGCACACGATGGATCTGTCGCGCGCGACGGGCATCGCACATTCCATCCCGTCTGAGGCGATTCTCGACTCCGTGGCCCTCGCGGCCGCCGTTGCCGCCAAGCGCGGGGACGGCGAGGCGCTGCTGTTCGCGCTCACCGGGCGCACGCCGTTGCCGGAGGGCTACTCCATCGTCTAGCGTCTAGCACCCGTCTCGAGCCACGCTGTCGCTAGCCGAGCAGGTCGTGCCGCACCACAATCGCCTCGCGATCGGGACCGACTCCGATCGCCGAAATGCGCGAGCCGCTCGTCGCCTCGAGCGCGAGCACATAATCTCGCGCGTTCTTCGGCAGATCCTCGAAGCTGCGGGCGCCGGTGATGTCCTCGGTCCAGCCGGGGAACTGCTCGTAGATCGGTTTGGCGTGATGGAAGTCCGATTGGGAAACCGGCACCTCGTCGACTCGCTTTCCGTCCACCTCGTAGGCGACGCACACGGGGATCGACTCGAGACCGGTCAGCACATCGAGTTTGGTCAGCACGAAGTCGGTCACACCGTTGATCCGAGCGGTATACCGGGCGACCGGCGCGTCGTACCATCCGGTTCGGCGGGGGCGACCGGTCGTCGTGCCGAATTCGAAGCCCCTCGATCGCAGAAACTCGCCCGATTCGTCGTGGAGCTCGGTGGGGAACGGCCCCGCGCCCACTCGAGTCGTGTACGCCTTCACCACGGCGATGACGCGTTGCATGCGGTTCGGCGCGACGCCGGAGCCGGTCGCCGCCCCACCGCTCGTCGAGTTCGATGACGTGACAAACGGGTAGGTGCCGTGGTCGACATCCAGCATCGTCGCCTGCCCACCCTCAAACAGCACGGTCTTGCCGGCGTCGAGTGCCTGGTTGAGGACCAGCCCGGTGTCGGCAACCATCGGGCGAAGGCGTTCGGCGTACCCGAGCAGGTCGTTCACAACCTCGTCGACGCCAATCGCACGCCGGTTGTAAATATTCACGAGCAGGTGATTCTTCTGGTCGAGGGCTCCCTCCACCTT
>JAUZFY010000028.1 GCA_030840185.1 Microbacteriaceae bacterium
CCTGCACCGCGTTGTAGAGGATGTAGGTCGCCACGGGGAAATGGGCGTCATTCGCGAGGGTGGACGCGACGCCGAAGTCGCTCACCGATTCGGCGAAGACTATCGCGAGCGCCGACCAGACTGCCGGCCCAAGCAAGGTCACGACCATTCTGACCGCCGAAATCGGGCCGCCTCCGTGAACGCGAACCGCGTCCTCGAATTCGTGGCCAAGCCCGCGCATGGCGTTCGAGATCGCAAGGTAGGCAAAGGGGATGCCTTTCACCGTGAGCACGACGACGATCCCCACAGGGCCATAGAAGATCGCTCGCAATGCGGCGGGGTCGTAGCCGAGAACTTGCAGAACACCGTTTGGCTCGAGCAACCGCTCCCACCCGAGGGCGATCAGGTAGGACGGCGTAAGCAACAACGCGAAGACGACGCCAGTCCAGATTCGCCGGCCTGGGGCATCGGTGCGCAACACGACCCAGGAGAGTCCGAATCCGATCGCCGCAGACAGCACTGCCGTCGAAATCCCGATCGCCAGGGAATGGAGCACCCCGACGAGGAGGGGCCCGTTGAGAGCCGTCGCGAACGCACCGAGCGTGAACCACTGCGTCCCCTGGCCGAGAAGGCGCGGGCTGACCGCCGCCGCCAGGAAGAGCGCGATCGGCAAGATGAGGATCACCACGATGAGGAACCAGAAGAGTGTCAGCGGACTGACCCGAAGCCATGCCGGCTTCGGTCCCCGTGCCCTCACCCGTTCGCGCCGGATTGGGAGGCCCGGCGGCAAGCGAGAAAGCCAGTTCGGGGTCGACAACGCATCGCCGACGGATGCGGCATCCCCGGACGCCCTCGGGGCGGGCTGCTCCGCGCCGCCGCGGCCGAAACCGTCCCTCGGCTTTGCGGGCATCACGCGTCGCGCGAACACCTCGTCCGTATTGCGCTGCGCCCTGGAGATGGCCATTGCCGTTCGCCCTACTTAATGCTCGCGTCGAACCACGTAACCACCTGTGATTGCAGCGGACCCCAGTACGTGGGGTCGATGCGCTGGTAGGCGGCAGGGAAGGTCGGCAGCTGGCTCAGCGCCGTCACTCCGTTGACGACTGGCCAGAAGAGCGAATCCCCGCTCGAATCCGCTGCCTGCATGACCTTCTGCCCGGCCGGCGACACGGCGAAGTCGACGAACCTCTTCGCCTCGGCTTGCTGAGTCGCGCTTGCCGCTTTGTCGATGCCGATCACACTGGGAAGCAGCGTCGACTTGGGCAAGTAAGCGACCTTGGGCGCGTAGTCGGCGGTCGGCTTGACCTTGACCGTCTCACCGGTCGCCGCGGAGCTCTGGATCAGGCCGTAGTTGATCTGCCCCGTCTCGAGAGCGTGAAGCGTGTCACCGTTTGTCGGGTACACCTTTAACCCGTTCGACTTGAGTTTCGTGAAGTAGGCCTCTCCGGCCGCGATGCCTTTCGATTTCCCGCCAAGCTGATTCATGACTCCCGCGATGAAGGGGTAGGTCGGCCCGGACTGCGAAGGATCGTTCATGCCGACCTTGCCGCTGTATGGAGCGGTGAGGAGGTCGTTGTAGGAACCGGGGACGCTGCTAACCTTCGCCGAGTTGTAGATCAGCGCGGCCATGACCGTGGTGCCGGTCGGGGTATAGCTGCTGTCGCTCGGGAGCAAGTCCTTGCCGACGGTGTTCCAGGATGCCTTCGGCGCGTAGTCGAGCAGGAGATGCTGCTGATCGAGTGAGGCGAACGCCGTGTCCCCATCGGCCCACAGGAGCGACCACTGCGGGTTGTTTTTCTCCGCGGCGACCTTCGTTAGCAGAGGACCGGTACTGTCATCGACGACCTTGACCGGAATGTTCGTGGCCTTCGTGAACGCCTTGGCCACGTTGGCGTCGTACGCCACCGCAGCGTAGAGCACGAGGGGCTCAACCGACGCACCTGTAGCGGCGGTCGTGGTGGTGGATGGGCTGGCGCTGCAGCCGGCGAGCAGGGCGATCGCCGTGATGGCGGCGCCCGCGGCCGCGAGGTGTGTCCTTTGGGTCATTCTGTGATCTCCTCCATGGCGTCCGTCAAGAAATCTAACGGGTGTTAGAAACCGTAGGAAACACGCGTAGCCGTGCCGTGTCGCGAAGGTTGCCATCTGGTGAACGCGGGCAGCAGAGTTGGCGGCGACCTCGGGTTGAGTTGCCGGCCGGAGAGAGACGTTCCGGTCGGGTCCCTCACATCTCGTCAACCGCGATGCGCAAGAATGATGCAATGTCCAAGAAAATCGATGCCACGTTAAAGGACCTCATTAAGGCGTTGCGCAAGCACGCGGAGGCGGTCGGCGGCAGCCGAGTATCCCTGAAGAAGTCGCAGCGGGCGGGCGCGAAGCTGCAGGCAACGGCGAGCGCGTACGCCGCGGCCGTTCACGCGAAGACCGGCCTGGACAGTCCATTCAACGACGTCGTGAGTCCTGGGCTCGAGAACGTCACCCTCAACTCGTTGCTCGCCGAGCGTGACGCGCTCGCCAAGAACAAGGCATCAGCCGACTCGAAAAAGGCGCCGACCGCGCTCTAGGTCGCCTCAGCGATAGCTCGCAGAACTGAGGACGCCCCTGGCCGGGCTTAGAAGACGTCGGGGCTTGGCGTGCTGGAATGGCGAATGGCGACGTCGGCGTGCCGGTCGAAGCGATATCCGACCCCGCGCACGGTTCGCACGATGTCCTCGTATGCTCCGAGCTTGGAGCGCAGCCGTCGAACGTGAACGTCGATGGTTCGTTCGTTTGGCGCGTCATCATCCCCAGCCGACCACAGTGCCGAGATCAGCTCCGCGCGAGCGATGGTGCGGCCCTCCCGCAAGACGAGGTACTGCAGAAGCTCGAATTCCTTATAGGTGAGGGCTGCAGTTTCGTCGTCGAGAATGACGCGCTTGCGCGACAGGTCGACGACCACGCCGCCGCGGGGCTTTTCGTCTGGCTCGACCTGCTGGCGGTGCTTCGCGAGCGCGGACGGGTCCTGGAGGGCGAGCCTGACTACGTCGACATCCCGGCCCCCCGCGCCCTGCGGCGCGAGTGCGACGGCCGCGTGGGTCTCGGACGTCGGAACGAGCTCTCGGGTCAGTCGCCGAAGCGCCTCAACGATGGTGCCGAGGTCGGTGCCGGCCTCAGCCGCCTTGAGCTCGTCGACGCCGACGTACAGTACGAAGCCGCGCGCCTCGGTGCCCGCCGGCACGGCACGAAGGCGGGATGGGGCTTCGGGCGCCGGGGGAACGACGGGGGTTGGTGCGACGGGAGCAACCGAATTGAGGCGGCGGGCAGCGGTTGGCCGAACGAGATCGATAGTTGCAAGAGACATTGGTCGAATTCCTTGGGAGGGGTGAAGGGCCTCTAATGATGAGGTGTGATCCTTCGGGATGCTTCAGGTACTGCTAAAGGACGAATGCTCGATATGAGGAGCGCGCGTCCTGGGGCTTGTCCTCGCTCTTGCGGAATGAGGGAGCCCGACTAAGGAGTGGCCGGTTAGGCACACATTCGACAACACATGTCGGTGCGGGACGGCACCATCATGTCGGCAGTCCTGGCGGCCCCAAGGGCGATCAGGGCGTGCACGTTCAAAGTCATACTGCAACTATCTTGCACTCGGCGGCGGAAAGTCAAGTGCTGCCCGGTGAACGCGCAGAATGGCCGCTTAGACGGTGCCGTAAAGCCGATCGCCTGCGTCGCCGAGGCCTGGCACGATGTATCCCACCTCGTTGAGTCGGTCGTCGAGGGCGCCGAGCACGATGTGAACATTGCGTCCGTCGGTCGCCCGCTCGACCGCCGCGAGTCCCTCCGGGGAGGCGATCAGGCAGATCGCGGTTACGTCGACGGCGCCGCGCTCGAAGAGGTAGTTGATGGCGGCGATGAGCGAACCGCCCGTCGCGAGCATCGGGTCGAGAACGAAGCATTGGCGGTTGGAGAGGTCGTCCGGCAGTCGTTCGGCATAGATGTCCGGCTGCAGGGTTTCTTCGTTGCGCACCATGCCGAGGAATCCGACCTCCGCGGTGGGGATGAGCTTCACCATTCCCTCGAGCATGCCGAGGCCAGCGCGCAGGATCGGCACGACGAGCGGACGGGGATCGCTGATGGCGAGTCCCTCGGCGGTCGCGACCGGAGTCTGCACGTTCACCGGCTCTACGCGGACATCCCGGGTCGCCTCATAGGCGAGCAGTGTCACGAGCTCCTCGGTGAGCGAGCGGAACGTCGGCGACGACGTGTTCTTGTCCCGCAGCACCGTGAGCTTGTGCGTGATGAGCGGGTGGTCGGCAACGTGGACTCGCATAGGCTCAATGTAGCCGAGCAGAAGGGTGCCATGTCTGTCGTCCCGTCCCTGTACACCCAGCGGATGCTCGAGGCCGTCGCGAGCGCGCGGCTCGCGGTGAAGCACGGTGACGTTCCCGTCGCCGCTTTCGTTCTTGACGCGAGCGGAACGCCGATCGGCGAGGGGCGCAACGAACGCGAGCTGCGCCAGGACCCGACGGCGCACGCGGAGATTCTGGCATTGCGCGCGGCTGCCGAGGCACTGGGCGACTGGCACCTCACCGGGACCACTCTCGTCGTGACCCTCGAACCGTGCGCCATGTGCGCCGGCGCCATCATCCTGGCGAGGATTCCCGTCGTGGTCTTCGGCGCGTGGGACGAGAAGGCCGGAGCGGTTGGCTCGGTCTACGACCTGTTGCGGGATCGCCGGTTGCCGCACCGCGTCGAGGTGTTCGCCGGCGTTGAAGAGGCGGCGTGCGCCGAATTGCTACTCGACTTCTTCGAGGAGCGGCGCTGACGGCCATCAGCCCAGCGACTGCCAGTTCAGGGCGGCGAGCCATTCGCTGAACAGAGCGACGGAGGCCGCCTCCATGGCCGGTCCGTACCGTTCGGCCTCCCGGCCAAGCGCTTCCCCGTCGATGCCGAGCTCCGCGAGCTCCGCCGCCCCATCGGTGATCCAGTGCTCGTACATCTCGGCGCTGAGTTCCGGATGGAACTGCACGCCAAGTGCGTAACTGCCGATCGAGAACGCCTCGTTGCTATACGCCTCAGAGCTCGCGAGCCGGGTTGCGCCGGCTGGCAGGCGGAAGGTGTCGCCGTGCCACTGCATCACGGGAACGCCAGCGACATGCCGCAGCGGTGAATCGAGACCGGCCGTGGTCGGCGTGACGGTGCGGAAGCCAACCTCAACGCTGTGCCCCTTTTCGACCGCGCCGCCGAGCGCCTCGGCCATGAGCTGGGCTCCGAGACAGATGCCGAGGGTCGGCCGCCCGGCCGTCAGTCGAGCGCGCAAATAGGCGAGCTCTCGGTCGATGAACGGGTGGGCCACCCTTTCATACACGCCCATGTCTCCGCCGAGCACAACGACAAGATCCGGCTCGGGCTGCGATTCCGGTTCCTCGGCCGTCACATCGAGATAGCGAATCTTGTACCCGCTATTCAGGAGGGTCGCCTCGAGGTTGCCGAGGTGTGCGATGTGCATGTGGCGCATGACGAGTGCGGTGCGAGGCACTGTCTAGTCCGCCGCCCTGATGACGATGGCTTCGGTGGACGTGTTTCCGTCGCCGGGAGCAACGTAGACGTCGGGCTCGATGTAGATCACCCGAGCAATGGGAACGGCCTCTCGTACTCGTGCCTCGAGCCCGTTGATCGCCGCGGCAACATCGCCGAGCTTCATGCGGGTGGGAAACGCGACCTTCGCCGCGACAAGCAATTCGTCCGGGCCGAGGTAGAGGGTCTTCATGTGGATGAGCGATTCGACGTTCGCCTCCGCGTTGATTGCGTCGCGGATTTTCTCGACGTCGACGGAGCTCGCGCCCTCTCCCACGAGCAGGCTCTTGGTCTCGACGCCGAGAACGATCGCGACGAGCACGAGCAGCACGCCAATCGCGACGGTTCCGAGCGCGTCGAACATGCTGTTACCGGTCACCACCGTCAGGATGACCCCGATGAACGCGAGCGCGAGGCCGGTGAGCGCGGCGACATCCTCGAGCAGAACGACGGGCAACTCCGGCGCCTTCGCGTGTCGAACGAACGAGACCCAGCTTTGCTTGCCGCGCGAGTGGTTCGACTCCCGAACCGCGGTGCGAAGGGAGAATGCTTCGAGCACCATGGAGACGACGAGCACGGTGATCGGCAGCCACGCGTTGTGCAGTTCGTGCGGATGCTGGAGCTTGTCGATTCCCTCGTAGAGCGAGAAGACGCCCCCGACGCTGAACAGGATGATGGACACCACGAAGGCGTAGACGTAACGCTCGCGGCCGTGGCCGAACGGGTGCGCGGCGTCGGCCTGCTTCTTTGAGACGGATCCCCCGCGAAGCAGCAGGATCTGGTTCCCGGTGTCGGCGAGTGAGTGGACCGCTTCGCCGAGAAGCGAGCTCGATCCGGAGATGCCCCACGCGATGAACTTTGCGACGGCGATGCCCAGATTCGCCAACATTGCTGCGATGATCGCTTTCTTGCTGCCCTCGGTGCTCATGCGGTCAATCCTAAGATGAGGCATGCGCACACTGCCGACGATTGCCATTATTGGAGCCGGTTCGATGGGCGGTGCGATCCTGTCCGGATTGCTTTCGCCGACGGTAACGGTCGAGGGCGGCATCCGGGTCACGAACCGGACGTCGCGGAAGGCGGCAACCCTCGGGTCGGATGTGGTCACCTCACTCGCGATCGAGGAAGATCCGGATGCCAACCGAACCGCGGTCACTGGCGCCCGAGTCGTTCTGCTCGGCGTCAAGCCGACGATGGTCCGCGACGTGCTTCGGGAGATTCGACCAGCCCTTGCCCCCGAGGCGATTGTGGTGAGCGTGGCGGCCGGGGTGACCATCGGCACCATGGAGGGAATCATTCCGAGTGTCGTCCTTCGGGCAATGCCCAACACTCCCGCCCTTGTCGGTCGCGGCGTGACCGGCCTCAGCGCCGGTTCGCGAGCAAGCGCCGAAGATGTCGCGCTCGTTCGCTCGCTGTTCGAGACGGTGGGAGAGGTGCTCGAGATTCCCGAGGAGAAGATCGACGCGCTGAGCACGATCTCCGGATCCGGACCGGCGTACGTCTTCTACCTGATCGAACAGCTCACACGCACCGCAGTCTCTCTGGGCTTCACGGTGAGCGAGGCCGCGACAATGGTGAACGGGACGTTCCTCGGCGCGGCCGAGTTGCTTGCGGCGAGCGGAGAGGATCCTGCCGAGCTCCGCCGACGGGTGACGAGCCCAAAGGGCACGACGGAACGCGCCATTTGGGAGCTCGAGAAGGCGGACCTTTCGGCCACCTTCGCCCGGGCGACTGCCGCCGCACTTGAGCGCGCGCGAGAACTAGCTGCCGGCTGACGCGCCGGGGCCGGTAGCCTGTGGGAATGGCTGACATCTTTGACGTGGTTGCTGACCCGACCAGGCGCGACCTGCTGAGGGTACTGCTCGATCGGTACGTCGCATCGGACCCGCGCAATGGGGAGATCAGCGTCGGCGAGATTGTGGAGAAACTTGGCTTGAGCCAACCCACCGTGTCGAAGCATCTGAAGGTGCTGCGCGATCACGATCTCGTGACAGTGCGCGAAGAGGGTCAGCACCGCTACTACAGTCTCGACACCAGCCCGCTCGAGGACCTCGAGGACTGGTTGATCCCGTTTCTCAGCGCGGACTTCGACGGGGGACTGAACGATGAATCCACCGTCTTCGCGGCCTGGTCCGGGGCGCAGGTTCCCGAGACATTTCGTCGGGCCGCGGAGACGCTTAATCACCCCGCCGAGGCCGGTACGGCTATCGGCCGGAGGGCCGCGGAAGCGTCGGCCAGGCTGCAGGGTGCCTCCAACGGAGTTCAGCACCGGGTCATTGAACCGATCAAGAAGAGGCTCGGTTTAAAAGAGGATCGGGAACCGGTTGCAGGAGAGTCACATTAGCCCCTACAGTTACCGATTAGCACTCAGGTAACGCGAGCGATCGAGTGCGAAGCTGGCAAACCCGCTCAACCTAAGGGGCACCCGAATGGCACGCGATCTCTCCGAGGTGCGTTTTCTTACCGTCGCGGAAGTCGCCGACATGATGCGGGTTTCCAAGATGACGGTGTACCGCATGGTGCACGCCGGTGATCTTCCCGCAATTCGCTTCGGCCGTTCCTTTCGCGTGCCGGAATCCGCTGTTGCCGCCGCGATCGATTCTCACGTCACCGACGTCGGATGACTTGAAGCGGTTAGCGAGCCGACACGCGGGCCGGTAGGATAGCCCGAGGCAATTTTTCCGCGGTTCTGAACGGACCCGGTCGTCTGTTCAAGAATCAGTGAGGGTTTTTATGGGTT
>JAUZFY010000037.1 GCA_030840185.1 Microbacteriaceae bacterium
CCCAGCATCGCAGACTTCCCCGCTGCAACAGTCGCATTGGCCATGCGTTCGCGGCCCCGGGCCGAACCAGTCGGCCGAGTGGTCAGGGGACGAGAACTGCTGTTCTTTGAGGTGGGGAGGAGCCGAAGTTGACCCTTCGGGATGCCGTGCCGGCCGGCCGTACCGGTCGAGTGGTCAGGGGACGCGAAGTGCTGTTCTTTGAGGTGAGGAGGAGCCGAAGTTGACCCCTGGGGATGCCGTACCGGCCGGCCGTGCCGGGCCGGCCGTACCGGTCGAGCGGTCAGGGGACGAGAACTGCTGTTCTTTGAGGTGGGGAGGAGCCGAAGTTGTCCCTTCGGGATGCGGTGCCGGCCGGCCGGTGCCGGTCGAGTGGTCGGGGGACGAGAAGTGCTGTTCCTTGAGGTGAGGAGGAGCCGAAGTTGACCCCTCGGGTGGCGTGACCGCTGGGCGGGTCAGGCCGCGGCGGTGATCGCCGCAAGGGCCATGCGCTCGAGGATGGCCCCGGTTTCCCGGGTGTGTCCGCTGTGCGGGGTGGAGTTTATGAGCCCGAACGTCGCATGCGCGCGCACTCGAAGGTTCGCCCGCTCGACTCGCGGGTAGAGGCGTGCGAGCACGTCGACCCACAATTCGACGTAGGTGCGCTGGAGCGCCCGCACGTCGTGCTGGTCGAGGTCGGCGAGGCTCTCCAGGTCGCGGTCCTGCACCCGGATGACGTCGGCGTTGCTCAGCGCGAAGTCGACGTGGAACGCGATGAGCGCTCGCAACGCTGCCGCGGCATCCGGGTGCCCCTCGATTACCATCGCTCCTCCAGAAGACAGGCCCTCGCTGACCTCAACGAGGATGGCGGAGAGCACAGCTTGCTTGCCGCTGAAGTGCCGGTAGACGGCTGGTCCGCTCACTCCGACCGCGGCGCCGAGCTCCTCGATCGACACCCGGTCGAAGCCGCGCTCGGCGAACAGGCGCGCGGCCGCATCGAGGAGCGCTGAGCGGCGATCGGCCTTCGCCCGCGCGCGGGGGGTCTCCCGTGGATCGTCGGCGGTGAGAGTCAAGGGGTGCCTCCATGCGTGGTCTACACCCAGTGTAGACAATCCAGTTAGCGGCGACTAACCTAAATTGAGTTAGGGATCCCTTACTGAATGTCGACGGAGACAGCCATGAGTTTTGACCTCACCGACGAGCAGCGACGCGTCAGCGACATGGTGAGGGACTTCGCCGATCGCGTCGTTGCGCCGGTCGCCGCCAAGCACGATGCCGAGCACAGCTTTCCCTATGAGGTCGTCGCCCAGATGGGGGAGATGGGCCTGTTCGGCCTTCCGTTCCCCACCGAGCTCGGGGGACAGGGTCAGGACTACTTCACCCTGTGCCTCGCTGTGGAGCAACTCGGGCGTGTCGACCAGAGCGTCGGAGTGACCCTCGAGGCCGGCGTCGGTCTCGGCGCGATGCCCCTGTTCCGTCGCGGCACCGAAGCCCAAAAACAGGAATGGATTCCGCGGCTCGCAAGCGGCAAGGCCCTCGCCGGGTTCGGCCTGACCGAAGCGGACGCGGGATCGGATGCCGCGGGCACGAAGACCACCGCCGAGCTCGTCGACGGCGAATGGGTGATCAACGGCACGAAGCAGTTCATCACCAACTCCGGAACAGACATCACGCGACTCGTCACGGTCACCGCCGTGACCGGAGAATCCACGCGGCCGGACGGGTCGATCAAGAAGGAACTCTCCGCGATTCTCGTACCAATCCCGACCGATGGATTCGTCGTCGAGCCGGGCTACGACAAGGTCGGCTGGCACGCGTCGGACACACATCCGCTCACGCTCACCGACGTGCGCGTGCCGGAGGCCAACCTGCTCGGCGACCGGGGACGCGGATTCGCCAACTTCGTGCAGACACTGGACGAGGGGCGGATCGCGGTCGCGGCGCTGGCGACGGGAGCGGCACAGGGTTGCCTCGACGAGTCGGTGCGATACGCCAAGTCCAGGAATGTCTTCGGCCGGAGCATCGGCTCGAATCAGTCCATTTCCTTCAAGATCGCCCGGATGCAGGCGCGCTCACACACCGCGAGACTCGCCTACTACGACGCAGCGCGTCGAATGCTGGCCGGTGAGCCATTCAAGGCTCAGGCGTCCATGGCCAAGCTCGTGGCTGGAGAGGCCGCGATGGACAACGCGCGAGATGCAACCCAGATCTTCGGCGGCTACGGATTCTTGAACGAGAACCCTGTCGCGCGCCAGTTTCGCGACTCCAAGATTCTCGAGATCGGTGAGGGGACGACCGAGGTGCAGCTCATGGTCATCGCCCGCGACCTCGGATTTCAGGACTGATTCGTGGACATTGAACAGCGCGGCCTCTTCTTCGAAGAGTTTCAGACCGGCGACCGCTACCTTCACCGCCCGGGTCGAACGGTGACCGAGGCGGACAACGTGCTGTTCACGACCCTCACGATGAACACTCAGTCGCTGCACCTCGACGCGGCCTTTTCGGCGACCCAGCCGTTCGGCCAGCGTCTCATCAACTCGATGTTCACCCTCTCGACCCTCGTCGGAAGTTCGGTCGCGCAGCTCACCCAGGGCACGCTTGTCGCCAACCTCGGCTTCGGGGACATCAGCTTTCCCGCGCCGCTCTTCATCGGCGACACGATGTATTCGCAGACCGAGCTCGAGAACAAGCGGCTTTCGGCGTCGAGGCCGGGCCAGGGCATCGTGACCCTCCGGCACACGGCCCTCAACCAGCACGGGGAGGTCGTCGCGACCGCGACCCGCTCGGCTCTCGTCTGGTGCGAGGGGTCACGGCCGTGATGTTCTTCGACCTCGGACCGGCCATGTTGTTCTGCCCGGCCGATCGGCCGGACCGCTTCGGCAAGGCTGCGGAACGGGCCGACGCTGTGATCCTCGACCTCGAGGATGCCGTCGCACCTCAGCGCAAGTCCGCCGCGCGCGACGCGCTGATGAGGACGTCGCTCGACCCGGCGACGACCGTTGTTCGGGTCAACGCATTCGATTCCGGATTCTTCGCCGACGACCTCGTCGCTCTCGCCCGCACCGAGTATCGGACCATCATGCTCGCCAAGGCGGAGAGCATCGACCAGGTCTCAGGGCTGGATCGGTTTCGGGTGATCGCGCTGTGCGAAACGGCGAGGGGAGTGGTGGCGGCGCCGGCGCTCGCCGCCGCCGCCAACGTGATCGCCCTCATGTGGGGCGCCGAAGACCTCGTCGCCTCGCTCGGGGGAACCTCAAGCCGGGGGGCCGACGGTCGATACCGGGCCGTCGCGGATCACGCCCGCTCCAGTGTTCTGCTCGCCGCCGGTGCCAGCGGGATAGCCGCCATCGATGCCGTGCATCTCGACATCGCCGACGTTGATGGGCTGGCCGCCGAGGCCGAGGATGCTCGAGCGAGCGGTTTCTCCGCCACCGCGTGCATCCACCCTGGTCAGGTCGGGGCGATACGGGACGCGTACCGGCCGACCGCGAGGGAGATCGACGCCGCGGCAGCCTTGCTCGCGGCGGCGGAGGACAAGCACGGAGTGTTCGTCTTCGGCGGCCGCATGGTGGACGAGCCAGTGCTGCGACATGCCCGCTCGGTTCTCGCCCGGGCCTAGCCGTGTGGCCGGTCACCCCCGTGTTTACCCAAAACGCAGGAGATTCACCACTTGTGGTCGCCATTTGCGCGGAAGACGGTGCCGCGGTGG
>JAUZFY010000083.1 GCA_030840185.1 Microbacteriaceae bacterium
CCTGCAATTCGCACACTCTTTCGAGCTATCAATGCGCGCGGTAACTGACAAGGAACGCCCCGAATCGACGAGGCCAACGCCCCGATCTCGCCTTCCTCCCCAAGATCTGCCGCCTACACTCTTGACACTTCAGCAGGAAGACGACATCCGAACAAGCCAGGGATTCCAGTACAAGAGCGACGAATGGCACGAGTTCCACAAACACGCGCGAAACAGCATCGAGGGACTCAACGGCAACAGCAAGGATGACGGCCAAGAAAGCATCGATTCAACGTCGCGCCGCCGTGTCCGAGGATTCGCCGGCGCCGCGTTCTTCATGGCCATCCTCCTGACCACGTTGCAACCTTTCTCAAAGAAGAAGAGGCTGCAGCACAAAAAGACCTGCCCAGGGACCCCGCCGACGAGAGACCTCGTCGTCGACGCGACCGCGCGAGCACAAACAGCTACACCGGAACAAGCCCCAACGACCCAGTCATCCTGCTCTACCACGAAGGCAAACTAGCGTCCCCGCTGAGAACCTAGGCAACCCCCCGCCCGCGACACCCACACAACCGCACGGAGTTCGATTCAACGCGCCCAGAAACGGGCGCGTTTCGCCATTTAACGCCCGACTACCCGAGAACCGGCCCACCGGGCAGGAACACTGCCCTCACCGCGGCTCCGGAAACGACGAAATCCCTCCCGAAAACCTTCGGAAGGGATTACCTGTCGAGTTATTGGGACGGTTCTTAGGACGGCCCTTTGGTCGGGCTGACAGGATTTGAACCTGCGACCCCTTGACCCCCAGTCAAGTGCGCTACCAAGCTGCGCCACAGCCCGTGGCTTGCACCCCAGACATCGGGGCACGAAGAGAAAGCTTACCGTTTCCCGGCGCTGCTCGCGTGCACCGTCAGGCCCGGAACATCTCCAGTATCGTCGGCGTGCTTCGCTCAGTCCAGAGCAGTTCGATCGGGTCGCCCGCCTCGACGGGACCGGTGCGGATGACTCGCAGGTACGTACCAAGCCGGCCCTCGTCGCCGAACCGCTTGACCCAGCCCCGGGCGTCCGATCCCCCGACCCAGCGGGCGAACGTGGCGCAGGGCGAGCGGGGCATCGTGACCTCGAGTTCGACGGAGCCGCCGATGCGCCAGCGGTCCCCGGGGCGGGCGCCGTTGACGTCGATTCCCTCCACGCGCAGGTTCTCGCCGAACCAACCCGGGTGCAGCGGGCGACCGAGCTCGGAGGACCAGAAGTCCGCGTCATCCTGCCCGTAGGCGTACACAGCCTTGTCGGCTCCGCCGTGGTTCTTGCGGTCGACCTGCACGTCGCCGTGCAGCCCGAGTCGGCGCACCTGAACGGGGCCGTCGGCGGCACGCTTGTCGATCGCGGTGATGCCTAGGGAGCGGTCGGGCTGGATCGTGCTCAGGACGCAGGCGGCGACTAGAGAAGGCATGGCGAGAGTCTAGGGTGCCGCTGCGGCCTGGGGTCTCGATACGCTCGCCTCGCTCGCTACTCGACCCACTGAAGAAGTCGCCTCGCTACTCGACCCGCGAGGGTTACGAGCGCTCGCGGGCGTGGCGGGTTTCCCGGGCGTTGGCCTTCTTGATCGCGTCAACCAGCTCGTCCTTGGACATGGAGGAGCGTCCGCTGATCTCCAGCCGCTTGGCGACCTCCAGGAGGTGCGCCTTGGAGGCGTTCGCGTCGACACCCTCTTCGGTGCGCCCGCTTCCATCGCTGGCACCGGCGTCGGATGGCCCGCGCTCGGCCTTCTCCTCCCAGTGGTCACCGATCTTCTCGTACTCGTTCTTCAGCGCGGAAAACGCGGTCCGATGGGCGCGCTCGCCCTCGCCGTAGGTCTTAACCGCGGAGTCGTGCGCTGCAGACCAGAGCGCCTGGGCATGCTTCGGCGACCGCTGGAGGGTCGAGGGGAGTTCTTCGGATGCTGGCATAACGTCTCCTTCGTTTGTAGCAAGAGAAGAGGGTACGCGCGAGGGGAAGGAGGGGCAAGGTGGGGCCGCAGGTCTCGATACGCTCGCTGCGCGAGCTACTCGACCCACGGGAAGTACTGCTGATCTCGATACGCTCGCTGCGCGAGCTACTCGACCCGCGGAAAGCTAGGTGCGCTTGCGACGCTCTCGCACCCGCATGTTCACGTTGATCGGGCTGCCCTCGAAGCCGAAGATCTCGCGCAGGCGACGCGTGATGAAGCGACGGTAGCCGGGGTCGAGGAATCCGGTGGTGAACAGCACGAACGTCGGAGGACGCGTCGCGGCCTGGGTACCGAACAGGATGCGCGGCTGCTTTCCGCCGCGAACCGGGTGCGGGTGCTCCGATGCGAGTTCGGCGACGAGCGCGTTGAACTTGCCGGTGGGGATGCGGGTGTCCCAAGACTCAAGGGCGAGTTCGAGCGCGGGAACCAGCTTCTCAAGGTGACGTCCGGTTTTCGCCGAGATGTTCACCCGCGGAGCCCAGGCGACGTGGGCGAGGTCTTGCTCGATCTCGCGCTCGAGGTAACGACGGCGGTCGTCATCCATGAGGTCCCACTTGTTGAACGCGAGCACGAGGGCGCGACCGGATTCGAGTACGAGGTCGATGATGCGAACGTCCTGCTCGCTGATCACGTCGCTCACGTCGAGCACGACGATGGCCACCTCGGCCTTCTCCAGTGCGGCGCTCGTGCGGAGGGAAGCGTAGAAGTCGGCGCCCTGGGCGAGGTTCATGCGGCGGCGGATTCCGGCAGTGTCGACGAATCGCCATACCTTGCCGCCGAGCTCAACCTGCTCGTCGACCGGGTCGCGGGTGGTGCCGGCCATGTCGTTGACGACGACGCGTTCCTCACCGACCGCCTTGTTGAGCAGGCTCGACTTTCCGACGTTTGGGCGGCCGAGGATGGCGACGCGGCGCGGTCCGCCGACCTCTTCCTTCGCCACGGCCGAGACCTCGGGGAGGATGGTGAGGATGTGGTCGAGCAGGTCGGCCACTCCCCTGCCGTGCAGCGCGGAGACCGGCCACGGCTCGCCGAGTCCGAGGCTCCACAGGGTGGCGGCTTCAGGCTCCTGGCGGGCGTCGTCAACCTTGTTGGCGACGAGAATCACGGGCTTCTTTGTGGAACGGAGCATGCGAACGACGTGCTCGTCGGTCGAGGTCGCTCCGACGTTGGCGTCAACGATGAAGAGGACGGCGTCGGCGAGGTCGACGGCGATTTCGGCCTGCGCGGCAACGGAGGCGTTGATTCCGCGGGCGTCCGGCTCCCAACCGCCGGTGTCGACGAGTGTGAACCGACGATCGTTCCACTCCGCCTTGTAGGTCACCCGGTCGCGGGTGACTCCGGGGGTGTCCTGCACAACCGCCTCGCGGCGGCCGAGGATGCGGTTGACGAGGGTGGACTTGCCGACGTTCGGGCGCCCCACCACGGCGACGACGGGCAGCGGGCCGTCGACGATGGCATAGCCGTCCTCGTCGTACTCG
>JAUZFY010000086.1 GCA_030840185.1 Microbacteriaceae bacterium
GGGTCGAACTCGCGACGTACGTCACGTGCCCAACGCTCCGGTACCACCCGGCGGTGGTCGCTCAAAAGGCGGCGACGATGCAGTTGCTCGCCGACGGTCGATTCATCCTCGGCCTCGGAGCCGGGGAGAATCTGAATGAGCACGTGATCGGCGAGGGTTGGCCGCCCGTGGACCAGCGGCAGGACATGCTCGAAGAGGCCATCCAAATCATCCGGCACCTGCACACCGGGGAACTGGTCACCTGGGAGGGAAGTTACTTCCGCGTCGATTCCGCCCGAATCTGGGACCTGCCGGATGGCGGCGTGCCGATCGGCGTCGCCGTCTCCGGTAAGAAGTCTGTATCCAGATTCGCGCCGCTCGGCGATCACCTCATCACGACCGAACCGGATGGGAATCTGATCAGCGGCTGGGCGGCCGCTCGTGGGACCTCCGCGCAACCGTCGCGGTCGATCGGCCAGATCCCTATCTGCTGGGGGCCGAACCGCGAGGAGGCGATCGACCTGGCCCACGAGCAGTTTCGGTGGTTCGGCGGCGGCTGGGCGGTCAACTCCGATTTGCCGACGCCGGCCGGTTTCAGGGGTGCAAGCAAATTCGTTCGCAAGGAAGACGTCGCCGCGAGCATCCCGTGCGGACCCGACCTGGATGAGATTGCGGACGCTATACGCGAGTACGCGGGCGCCGGTTTCACCGATGTCGCCCTCGTGCAGGTGGGAGACGAGAACCAGAAGCGGTTCCTCGACGAGGCGGCCGCACCGCTTCTCAAAAAGCTTCGCGGTTAACGGGCCCTACTCGGCAGGAGCACGTGGCCGATGGTTGCAGTCAATCGCTTGCAGCAGGCCACGACCAAACCTAGGGTCGATGCCATCGAGGAAAGGGGCGGCCGTGCGCGTTGTGGTGATCGGTGCGACGGGAAATGTCGGGACGGCCGTGCTGAGTCGACTGCACAGTGTGCCGTACGTCACCGAACTGGTCGGGGTCGCACGCCGACTCCCGGATGCGTCAGTCGAGCCGTACCTCGGCGCTTCCTGGTACTCGATCGATGTGTCCGACCCGGTCGATTGGCCGAGGCTGGAACGAGTGCTTGCGGGCGCCGACGCGGTGATCCATCTCGCCTGGGCCCTTCAACCGAATCGGGACGAGCGCGCGATGCGGCGGACCAATGTGCGCGGAACGGCGGCTGTGCTCGCGGCGGCCGCGGCCGTCAACGTGCCTCACGTGCTCGTCGCCTCCTCGGTTGGCGCATACAGCATGGGTCCGAAACGCCGACGCGTCGACGAGAATTGGCCGACCGGTGGTATCCACACCTCGCACTATTCCCGCCACAAGGCGGCCAACGAGCGCGCGCTCGACCTGTTCGAGGCAGACCATCCCGAAATCGTCGTCACCCGCCTTCGAGCCGGGCTCGTGTTCCAGCGCAACGCCGGACTCGAGGTCGCCTCCCTCTTTCTCGGTTCCCGATTTCCGACCCGGTGGCTCAAGTGGGTGCGGCCCCGCGTTCTCCCGCTGCCAAGCCAGGCCATCGTCCAGGCCGTGCACGCTCGCGACCTCGCCGACGCCTATTGGCGGGCGATCGATCGGCGTGCGGCCGGCGCGTTCAACATCGCGGCGGAACCGGTGCTCGACCCCGCGGCCATCGCGAGGGCGGTCGGGGCCACCCGAACCATCCCGATCCGGCGGGCGGTCGCGCGCCTCATCGTGCAGGCGGGCTGGCGGCTTCACGTTCAGGCGATGGACCCGGGCTGGCTCGATATCGCGGTCACGGTTCCGGTCATGTCGACCGATCGGGCTCGCCGGGAACTGGGCTGGCGGCCGACGGTGTCCTCGACGGAGGCCTTGGCCGAAATCGTCGAGGGCATGGCGGACCGCACGAGGGTGCAGGCCGCCCCGCCGCTGGCCGGATCACCGAACGGCGTCAAGGTCGCGCGGAACCGCTAGAGCCGCTACTGCTCCGGCACCCCCACCCGCAGGCCAAGTCCCTCCACGACCCGCGTACCGGGGACACGCGCGAGCACCGCGCCTGGGAGAATGATCTTCGACCTTCTCACGCCGGAGCCGATGACGACGAGGTCCGACTCGATCACCCGAGAGTCGACGAAGATCGGCCAGTCGGCGGGCATGCCGACCGGAGTGATGCCGCCGAATTCCATTTCGGTCACCCGCACCGCCTCATCCATGGGGAGGAAGGATGCCTTGCGCACGTCAAGCATTCGCTTCACCGTGTTGTTGATGTCGGCGCGTGTGCTTGCGAGCACGACCACTGCCGCCGTCTTCGCCACGCCATCCCGCTTGCCACCGACTATGACACAGTTGGCAAGGAATTCGTCGGACAGGTCGTACCGCGCACTCGTCGCGGAGGTGTCCGAGAGCGCAGGGTCGATCTCGACGACGCCGACCTCCTCAAGCAGCCCCTCCGCGGCCAGCAGGTCAAACGTCGGCCGGGCGAGCAGGTCCGGACGCGCCGAGGCCGATGTGGCGATGAGTGCGCCGAGACGAAACATCCACTCATCGTAGCCAACGGCGCCACAGCGGTGACTACCCGCGAAGCGCGGCTAGCGGCGAGGCGTCAAAGTGCGCGAGCAGGTCGGCCGCGTCGTCGTAGACCGCGATCGCTCCGGCCGCCGAGAGTTCCGCCCCCCCGGTTCCGCCGCTTCGAAGGGCGACGCACCGCACGCCCGCACGGGTGGCGGCCTCGACGTCCCAGACTGTGTCGCCGACCATGACCGCATTTTCGGCATCCACGCCCGCGCGTTCCAGGGCCACCTGAACGACGTCCGGGGCGGGTTTGGCCTCTCCGACGTCCGCCGCCGAGGTCACAGTCGCCACGTCATCCTCGATCTTCAACGCGGATCGAAGTAACCGAAGCTCGTCTTCGGGGGCGGAGGTTGCGAGCACCGCCTGAAGCCCGTGTTTCGCCACGGTCGCGACGAGTTCGCGCGCCGACGCGAACGGTCGCAGGTTGCCAGCGTCCGCCGCGTAGTAACGAGAGTGCAGTTCGGAGGCGCGCTCGCCGAGCTCTTCGGCGCGATCGCCGAGCAGCGATTCTCGAAGCTTTTTCGAATCCATGCCAATCGCCCGGTGAACGCGCCAGGAGTCGACCGGAGCGCCGACCTCCTCCAGCGCGCGGCTCCAGGCGGCGACGTGCATGTAATTGGAGTCGACGAGCGTTCCGTCGATGTCGAACAGGATTGCGGGGGATTTGGTTGGCATTCGCCCAACATAACGGGCGGCGAAGCGGTAGCCCAGCGGGAGGACGCCGGCCCAAAGGCGGTGTACCGTCCGGGTCGGCAGTTAGTCTTGAAATCGACAACTGGCCCGGTCGAGGAGAACGTGAAACCGCTTAACGAATCCGAAAT
>JAUZFY010000089.1 GCA_030840185.1 Microbacteriaceae bacterium
GCCGATCCGGGGCAAGATTCTGAATGTTCAGAAGGCCTCGGTCTCCGACATGCTGTCGAACGCGGAATGCGCCTCGATCATCCAGGTGATCGGCGCCGGATCCGGTCGAAGCTTCGATCTCGCCACCGCGCGGTACGGCAAAGTCATCATCATGAGCGACGCGGATGTCGACGGTGCCCACATCCGCACCCTGCTGCTCACCCTGTTCTTCCGCTACATGCCGGACATGATTCGGGACGGCCGCGTCTACGCTGCCGTACCACCCCTGCACCGGGTCATCGTGATGAATCCCGGCACGAAGCCAAACGAGACGATCTACACCTACTCCGAGCAGGAACTGAACGGGGTGCTCGCCGCTCTGAAGAAGTCGAACCGGCGATACCAGGATCCGATCCAGCGCTACAAGGGACTCGGCGAGATGGACGCTGACCAGTTGGCCACCACCACGATGGACCGCCAGCACCGGACGCTTCGCCGCGTGCAGATCACCGACGCCGTGAACGCCGAGCGGGTGTTCGAGCTACTCATGGGCAACGACGTCGCCCCGCGCAAGGACTTCATCATCGCCGGATCCGACGTACTCTCGCGGGAGCGAATCGACGTCTGAGCTTCCACGCGACGACGCCGCCTTGCTCGGTTAGTCGAGCGAGGCGCCGATCGACCCCACGACCCCGTCGAGTGGCGAGCCGGACGCGTCGCGCTTCGCTCCCGGTTGCGGAAGCGAGCGAACAGCGCCATCGGTGCCGACCGCGTGGGCGGGGGCCGGCCCGGCCCAGGCGAGCGAGAGCACGTCTTCGCCCTTGAGGAACGAGTGGGCGCGTACCCCGCCGGTGGCCCGCCCCTTGCTGGGGAACTCGGACAGGAGCGACACCTTCGCCCTCCCCGGGTCCGTTCCGACGAGCGTCGATGTGCTCGCCGAGACCGTGGCGACGACGGTCTCTGCCGCGGGATCGACGGCGCCGAAAAACGCGACCTCGGCCTTCGCGCCGAGGTTGATTCCCGCCATTCCGCCTGCGGAGCGACCCTGCGGTCGTACCAAGGCGGCCGGGAAGTGCAACAGCTGGGCGTCGCTGGTGACGAACAACAGGTTGTCTCCCTCGGCGGACTGCCGCGCGCCGACCACCTGATCACCGGGCTTGAGGCTGATGATTTCGAATTCAGGCTTGTTCGCCCAGTCGCCGGGAGTCAGCCGTTTGACGATACCCTGCCGGGTGCCGAGCGCGATCGGATCGGGTGACGTGAGGGAGACGAGGGCGAGAACGCGCTCCTTCTTCGCGTCGAGCGCGAGGTAATCCGCGATGCGCACGCCCGCGGCGAGCTGGATCGAGTTCTCGGGCGCCACGGGCAGATCGACCGGGGAGAGCCGGATCAGCCGCCCGAGGCTCGTCACGGCACCGATCTCGGTGCGACTAGTCGTCTGAACACTGGAGAGAATCGCGTCGTGCTTGGTGCGACGCCTGTTCTGTTCCGGCCAGGCGCGCGACGGATCTGCGCCCCCCGCGACATCGACGCGGATGGCCCGACCGGTGGTGGAGAGAAACACCCGGCACGGGGTGTCCGCGATTTCGAGAATTGCCGCAGCCGACCGGGTCGTCGTTGCCACACTGGGTCGCGCCTCCGTGAGCAGTGTCCGCCGAGGCGTGCCGAAACGCTCCGCCACCTGTTCCAGCTCGTCAGAGACGAGCTGGCGCACGCGTTGCGGTCCGGAGAGCAATTCCTCGAGGGCGGCGATCTCGGCCCGCAGCTGGTCGCGCTCGGCCTCGAGCTCAATCCGGGAGAACCGGGTGAGCCGACGCAATCGCAACTCGAGGATGTATTCGGCCTGCAGTTGGCTCAGGTCGAAGACATCCATCAGTCGCGTGCGCGCGTGATCGGTGTCGTCGCTCGCGCGAATCACCTGAATGACCTCGTCGATGTCGAGGATCGCGACAAGTAGACCCTCGACGAGGTGGAGTCTTTCCCGTTTGCGCGCGAGACGGAACTGGCTGCGACGGGTGACGACGGAGATGCGGTGGTCGATGTAAACCTGCAGCAGTTCACGGAGGCCGAGGGTCTTCGGGCCGCCGTCGACGAGGGCCACGTTGTTGATGTTGAACGAGTCCTCGAGCGGCGTGTAGCGGAACAACTGCTCGAGAACGGCGTCCGGGCTGAAGCCGGTCTTGATGCCGACCACGAGTCGGAGGCCGTGCTTGCGATCGGTCAGGTCCGTGACATCCGAGATGCCGTTGAGCTTTTTCGAGTTGACGCCGTCCTTGATCTTCTCGATCACCTTTTCCGCGCCGACCATGTACGGCAACTCGGTGATGATGAGCCCCGCCTTGCGGGCGGTGATATTTTCCACCGAGACGCGAGCCCGGGTGCGGAAGCTGCCCCGTCCGGACTCGTACGCGTCCCGGATGCCGGCGAGACCGATGATGGTGCCACCGGTGGGAAGGTCGGGGCCGGGGACGAATGACATCAGGTCGTCGAGCGACGCATCCGGGTGGGCGATGAGATGCCGAGCGGCACCGACAACCTCGATGAGGTTGTGCGGAGCCATGTTGGTTGCCATGCCGACCGCGATACCGGATGCCCCGTTCACCAGCAGGTTCGGGAAGGCGGAGGGCAGAACCTCCGGCTGGGTCAGCTGATTGTCATAGTTCGGCACGAAATCGACGACGTCTTCGTCGAGGTCCTCGGTCATCGCCATGGCCGCGGCGGTCAGCCTCGCCTCGGTGTAGCGGGGGGCGGCTGGCCCATCGTCGAGCGTGCCGAAGTTGCCGTGGCCGTCGATGAGCGGGACGCGCAGGATGAAGTTCTGGGCGAGGCGCACCATCGCGTCATAGATGGATGCGTCACCGTGCGGGTGCAGCTTGCCCATCACCTCGCCGGTGACGCGAGCGGACTTCACGTGTCCGCGGTCGGGTCGCAGCCCCATCTCGGTCATCTGGTACAGGATTCGCCGTTGCACGGGCTTGAGTCCGTCCCGGGCATCCGGCAGCGCGCGGGAGTAGATGACTGAGTAGGCGTATTCGAGAAAAGAGCCTTCCATCTCGGTCGAGACGTCGACGGTATCGATTCGTTCGCCGGAGGCCTGGTCGAGAGGTGATTCGGGAGTAGTCATAGGATTGCCACCATGCTACCGGCCACGAAAACGCACCGGATTAGCCTTGCCGATGTCATTCCAAGTTCGATTCTCGCCATCGACGGCAGACCGAACACGCTCGCGCTTCGACCGGTCGACAAGGCGATTGTGCTCCTCGTCGACGGACTCGGCGCTTCGGCGCTTAAGGCGCGCGCCGGCCACGCTCGTACTCTGGCGCCGCTCCTGAATGCGTCCACAACAATAGGCTCCCGCTTCCCCACGACAACGGCTTCGGCGCTCGCGACCCTCACTACCGGAGAGCCCGCGGGAGTGCACGGCCTCGTCGGCTACGCGGTGCTCGACGCGGCCAACGACCGCGTCGTCAACCAGCTGAACGGCTGGGACTCCCGACTCGACCCGGCAACCTGGCAGCGGGTGCCGACCCTGTTCGAGACCGCTGCGGCTGCTGGCCTGCCGTCGTTTGCTATCGGGACAGAACGGTATCGCACGTCCGGGTTCTCGCAAGCGGTCCTGCGTGGGGCGGAATACCGCAGCGGAGCGACGATAACCGATCGCCTAGAGGAGGCGCGCCGGGTGCTCGATACGGTCGACCGTGGCCTGCTCTACGTCTATGCGGCGGAGCTCGACCAGACCGCGCACTCGCACGGCTGGCAGTCGCCGGAGTGGATCGAGGAGCTTGAGGAACTCGACCGCGTCGTACGGGAATTCGTGCCGACTCTCCGGCCGGGCGAGGGCATGGTTCTCACGGCCGACCACGGCGTGCTCGATGTGCCGCACACCTCACACATTCTCTTCGATACCGACGAGACTCTGATCGACGGCATCCGCTTCATCGCCGGAGAACCTCGCGCACTGCAGCTTCACTTCGAAACCGATGCAAGCGAGGAGCATCGCGCGAATGTGCTCGAGCGGTGGAGGAGATCCGAGGGATCCCGATCCTGGATCGTGTCGCGGCGGGAAGCCATCGACTCCGGCTGGTTCGGTCCCGTCGTGGCCGAGGAGGTCGAGCAACGCATCGGCGACATCATCGTCGCCGCACGCAAGGAGGTCGCCTACTACGACTCG
>JAUZFY010000093.1 GCA_030840185.1 Microbacteriaceae bacterium
GCTCTCGTGCGACTCCTTGACGCGAGCAGGGCAAACGCGGCCGCGACCACCCCGGCGGCAACGAGGGCGACGACCCAGATCCAGCCGCCACCGAACTTCCATCCGGCCCAGGTCAATGCTGCCCAGACGACTGATGCCACCGTGGCACCGATCGCCGGCGCCAACAGCACCCCATAGGTCTCGCGCCGCGGAAAGACGTAACGCGCGAGGAGGCCGAGGAGAGCGCCGCCGAGCGTGACGAACAGCATCTCCATGGTCAGGCCACGAACCCGACGCGCCGCGCCTTCTCCGACCCGATCTCGAGGTAACCGAACGACTCGAGCGGAACGATGTACACCGACCCCTGGGTGTCGGAAAGTTTGAAGAACTTTGCGCCGGATTCGATCGCCGTCGAAACGGTCTTTTCAATGTCCGCCGCCGATTGTGACGACTCGAAGTTGATTTCGCGGGGGCTGTTGATGATTCCGATGCGTATGTCCACGTGGCAAGATTACGACAGTTGCGGCTGGCCCCTTCGCGACGTTCTCTTTCGGCGCAACACCAGCGGGGATGTCCGCTGCTCGCGCTAGCGTTGTCGGCATGGCGATCAAGGGGTTCCGGCGGCCGACGCGGCCCGCGGTGACCACTCCCGTCTCCCTCGACGAGTCGCAATTGGCGGTGCTCGAGCTTGCCGACGCGGAGTCCGCGGCGGTGATCGGTGCGCCCGGGACAGGCAAGACCACGACCATCGTCGAGTTCGTGGCCGACCGAGTCGAGCGACGCGGGTTCGCCCCAGAGGAGGTGCTCGTGCTCACCCCGAGTCGCACGACCGCGACTCGGCTCCGTGACACCATCGCCATTCGCCTCGGCGTTCCGACCAATGGGCCGATCGCTCGCACGGCGAACTCCCTCGCGTTCGAGATCGTCGGCAACGCCGCGCGCGGCGCCGGAGTTGAGGCTCCACGACTGGCAACCGGCGGCGATCAGGACAGCGACATCTCCCACCTCCTCGAGGGGCAGCTTCACGATGGCACCGGCCCCGAGTGGCCCGCGCAGCTCGGTCCCGACGTTCGTCGTCTTCGCGGCTTTCGAACCGAACTCCGCGAGCTCATGGGCCGCGCAACAGAATACGGGGTGACCCCCGCGTCGCTCAGGATGCTCGGCCACGACCGGGGCAGACCGGAATGGGTCGCCGCGGCCGACTTCATCAGCGAATACCTCTCGGTGGTCAGCAGCTCACGCTCCGCCCAACTCGACTCCGCGGAACTGATTCAATTTGCGATCGCCGCCGTCGCCCGCGGAGAGGCGGGACCATCCGTCGACCGGATTCACCTGGCGATTGTCGACGATTTTCAGGAGGCGACCCGCTCGACGGTCTCCCTCCTTGCCGAGCTGGCCAGGCGGGGCGTGTCGATCGTCGCGTTCGGAGACCCGGATGTCGCGGCCAACGCCTTTCGCGGCGGCGAGCCGGACGCGCTGGCCCGGCTGCCAACGCTGCTCGGCGTCCCAGGCCTTCGCACGCTGACACTGCGGAACTCCCACCGGCATGGCGAGGCGATACGTGCGCTCGTCAGCCGAACGACGGAGCGCATCGGCACTTCCGGCGTGGTCGGTCAACGCGGCGCGATCGCCGCCGGAACCGAGGCCGCCGATCCGGTGTTGAGGATTCTGGCCGAAAGCCCGGCCCGGCAGTGGGCGAGTATCGCTCGCCAGTTGCGACAGCAGCACCTGATCGGTGGCGTGCAGTGGAGGGACATGGCCGTCGTGGTTCGCAGCGGGGCACAAGTGCCCGTTGCGGCGAGGGCCCTCGCCCTCGCGGAGGTTCCGACCCGCACCGCTGTCGGCGGCCGGGCATTGCGGGATGACCACGCCGCGAGGGGGCTGCTGAGGGTCGTCGATGTCGGCATGGGACGCACGCCGCTTGATTCCGGGCTCGCCGGTGAGCTCCTTCTCGGACCGTTCGGCGGACTTGATCGGCTCGCCTTGCGCCGCTTGCGTCTCGCACTGCGGGCGGAGGAGATCGCCGGCGGTGGCAATCGTTCCGCCGACGAGCTCGTGGTTGACGCGCTCGGCGCGGCCGGCCGGTTCGCCACGATCGACCACCGGGTAGGCCGTCAGGCCGATCGGCTCGCTCGGACCCTTGCGGCCATTCGGGTGGCCGCGGAGCATGGCGGCACCATCGAGGAGCTCCTGTGGTTGGCGTGGGAGCGAAGCGGCCTGGCCACTGACTGGTTCGCCAACGCGACGAGCGCCGGAATCGTGGCGGACGAGGCCAACCGCAATCTCGACGGCATCGTCTCGCTGTTCACCGCCGCAACCCGCTTTGTCGAACGTCAACCGGGAACTGCCGCTGGAGTCTTTCTTGACGGGGTACTGGACGCCGAGGTGCCGGAGGACACCCTGTCGCCGCAAGCCGCAAGTGACGCCGTTCTTGTGACAACGCCATCGGGCACGGTCGGCCTCGAGTTCGACGTCGTCGTCATCGCGTCGCTGCAGGACGGCATCTGGCCGAACCTTCGATTGCGTGGTTCCTTGCTTTCCCCGCAGGAACTGGTGCGGGTGATGACCGGGCTCGGTGATGTCGCGATCGACGAGCGTCGGCAGGTTCGCGACGACGAGCTGAGGATGTTTGCGCTCGCCGTATCACGCGCCAGACGCCAGGTCATCCTCGCCGCCGTCGCCAACGAGGACGAATCGGCAAGCGTGCTGTTCGCTCTCGCCCCCGAGCACGCTCCGATCGTGGATGCCGCGGCCCTTCGGCCACTTTCCCTTCGTGCGCTCACCGGGCGGTTGCGGCGCGAACTCGCGCAGGAGCGTCGCAGCCAAGCCGATCGGGCAGCCGCGGCATCCGGCCTCGCCCGGTTGGCGCTCGAGCGGGTGCCGGGTGCCGACCCGGCCGAGTGGCACGGTCTGGTCGACCCGTCCACCACCGAACCGCTCTTCGGCGACGACGAGCGGGTTCCCGTTTCCCCGTCCCGATTGGAGGCGTTCGAGGACTCCCCGGTCGACTGGTTTGTCGACACCGTATCCGGAACCCAATCGTCGACCGCGATGGGACTCGGGACGATCGTGCACTGGGCGATGGAGACCGCGAGGGAACCGAGTGTCGATGCCGTGTGGGCCGCAATCGAGAGCCGCTGGAACGAGCTGTCCTTCGAATCTCCCTGGTTCGCCGAGCAGCAGAAGCGGGCCGCCCGCGTGCTCGCGGCCGGCGTCGCCGAGTATCTCGCCGATTTCGAGCGTGACGGCAAGACGCTCGTCGGGGCGGAGAGCCGGTTCTCGATTGAGTTGGACCGCGCGACGGTCAACGGATCGATCGACCGGGTCGAGCGTGGCGCCGACGGCTCGGTGGTGATAGTCGATCTGAAGACGGGAACCCCGATCACCCAGCAGCCAAAAATCGACGCGCACCCGCAGCTCGGTTCCTATCAGCTTGCCTACGTGCACGGCGTTCTCGACGAATTCCTCGAGGAGCTCGGGGAACACCGCGCAGGTGGGGCGAAGCTCCTGTTCGTCAAGCGCGGTCGGGACGGCAAGCTCTATCGCGAGGCCACCCAGGCTGCCCTCGACGAGGACCAGCTCGAGGGCTTCCGTTCGAGGATCCGGCAGGCCGCCATCGGCATGGCAGCGGCAGCATTCGAGGGGGCGATCGACCTCGACGCCTGGGGCTCAT
>JAUZFY010000094.1 GCA_030840185.1 Microbacteriaceae bacterium
AGTCGCACGAGAGCGGATGCCGCGATGCTCGCGAGGCTCAGCCGGGCATAACTGCTCCGCCGACGTCGATCCCGCCTGCTCGCCCGACCTCTCGGATAACCAAAACGCAGGAGATTCACCACCGAACGGGCGCATCCAGCGCGTTGACATCTCCCGCGTGGTGCATCTCCTGCGTTTTCGGCGCCGGCACAGCCACAGCGAATTGGGCCGCGGTGCGCCGATCGAGGGCGCCCACACCACCACGTCTGCAGCGGCACACGTCGATTGCGCCTGATGAGCGGCGTCGTGACTAGGCGGTGAGGCCGAGGACGTCCATGCGGCGAGTATGCGCCGCGATCAGTTCGGTGAATACCGGCTCGAGCCGCTCGTCATTCTGGCGCGTCGCATTCTTCAGCGACGATCGGGCGATGAGGAGGGTGTCTCCGACGAGTCTTCTCCCCCACATGGCCAATCGGGATGCCAGCCGCGGGTTCGCATCGATGGCGGCACGCAACTCCGAGACGATGAACCCGTGCCCGTCGTCGCCGGACAATAGCTGAGTGACCCGTGTCGACACGTCGCCAGCAAGTCCCGCGGCGAGTTGGCGCTGAAAGTCATTGAGCAGACCGGATGTCACGTAACAGGTGACGAGGGTCTCGTACCAGTCCGCCCCAAGGGTGTCCCGGGCATAGTCGTCAATTGTCGAGGCGAACGGCGCCATTACCGCGCCCGGTTCCTGGCCCTTCCGGCGGATTTCCGCGGCGAGGCCATGGTGCCGGGCGAGGGACAGCGCGGCGACCCGGCTTATCGCCTCCTTGGACGCGGCGGTCGGGGCGAGGCTGACGGCGCGGCTCAGGGTCTCGAAAACGGCGAGTTGCGCGTAGGCGGCCTGGCCGAGATACGGAAGCAACTCGGGGGTCAGTTCGGCAAGGTCCACCCGATTGACCTGTTCGGTTGCGCGCTCGCGCTGCCTAAACCGGGGAACGTCTACTCGTTTCGGGCGACGTTGGAACAAGGAGACCACCTCACTAGCCTATCGGCGCCAGTGCCGACAGGCCGCGAAGTGACGCAAAAGCACCCTCCAGCGGCGTGGCGGCTAAACTGGGGATAATGCCTCCCATTTCTGGTGGAGGCTCCGCACGCCCCAGGTCAAAGCGGGCGTAGCCGCTTCAGGACAGGGCTTTATCATTTCTACTTTCTCAGATCTCAATATCGACCAGGACATGGTCGACGCACTTGCTACCAAGGGCATCGTCGAACCCTTCCCCATCCAGACCCAGACGATCCCGCTAGGGCTCGCCGGTCAGGACATCATCGGACAGGCGAAGACCGGAACGGGTAAGACCCTCGGCTTCGGACTTCCGTTGCTCCAGTCCCTCGGTCTGAACCCCGAGCCCGGCGTCAAGGCGCTCGTCGTTGTTCCGACCCGCGAGCTGTGTGTCCAGGTGGCGGAGGACCTCGTGCTCGCAGCCTCCAATCGAGGAACTCAAGTCGCCGCGATCTACGGCGGCAAGGCCTACGAAGGTCAGGTCGAGCAGCTCAAGGCCGGCGCCCAGGTCGTCGTAGGGACACCGGGCCGCCTCCTCGACCTCGCCAGCCAGCGGATGCTTTCGCTCAAGGCCGTCAAGGTGATGGTGCTGGACGAGGCGGACAAGATGCTCGACCTCGGCTTCCTCAGCGACATCGAGAAGCTTTTCGCGCAGACCGACCCCACCCGCCACACCATGCTGTTCTCAGCGACCATGCCCGGCCCGATTGTCGCCCTCGCTCGCCGGTTCATGAACCGCCCGATCCACATTCGTGCGACCGATCCGGATGAGGGGCTTACCCAGGCCAACATCAAGCACGTCGTCTACCGCGCCCACAGCATGGACAAGGACGAAGTCATCGCCCGCATCCTGCAGGCCGAGGGCCGTGGAAAGACCGTTGTCTTCACCCGGACCAAGCGAGCAGCGGCGAAACTCGTCGAGGAGCTGAACGATCGCGGGTTCAACGCGGCGGCCGTACACGGCGACCTGAACCAGGAGCAGCGCGAACGCGCGATGGCCGCGTTCAAGGCAGGCAAGAAGGACATCCTCATTGCAACGGATGTCGCGGCTCGCGGCATCGACGTGAACGACGTCACGCACGTGATCAATCACACCATCCCGGACGACGAAGACACCTACCTGCACCGCGCCGGCCGCACCGGTCGCGCCGGAAAGACCGGCATCGCCGTGACTTTCGTGGACTGGGACGACATGCACAAGTGGTCTCTCATCAACCGCGCCCTCGACATGGGGCAGCCGGAACCCGTGGAAACCTATTCGTCGTCGCCGCACCTGTTCACCGACCTCGACATCCCAGAGGGCACAAAGGGGCGTCTCGCCTCCGCCGGTCCGGTTCGGGCTCGCGAGCCGCGCGCGACCGACTCGGACCGCTCGCGGGCCGGCGGCCCCGGCCGCGGTCGGTCGGGTGCAGCCGAGCGGTCAGCTGGAGGCGACCGCTCCAAGAATTCCGGCGGACGACGCTCGGGCGGCTCGGGTTCCAACCAGCCCCGATCGGACGAGTCGGGTTCCGCAGCATCCGCCCAGCCGGCCGAGGGGGCGCGCGCCTCCCGCACCCGCCAGCGCACCCGACGCCGCAGCCCGGGTTCTGGTGCCTCCGGTGCGTCGACGCCTCCGGCCGCCGTCTAACAGCACCCCGATTGCCGCGGGTCGAGTAGCGCGCACAGCGAGCGCATCGAGACCGCACCCCGACACCGCACGGACTCGATACGGGCGCAAAGCGCCCTACTCGACCCACAGATCGACCCACAGGTACGGGCTCAAAGAGCCCTACTCGACCCACAGATTGCCGCGGGGTCAGCCGACAAAGGGACGGGAGCCGGTGCCCGCCGCGACGATTCGCTCGAGCGCTTCCGGTTCGGTCGTGTTCTCGCCGAGCACGTTGGGCTTGCCCTCCCCGTGGTAATCGCTTGAGCCGGTGACGACGAGGTCGTACTTCGCGGCGAGTTCGTAGAGTCGAACCTTGCCGTCTTCGGTGTTGTCCCGGTGGTGGATCTCGAGGCCGAAGAGGCCCGCGTCAACGAGCTCGGCGATCACCCGCTCGTCAATCACCCTGTATCGCCCGTGCGTCGCCGGATGGGCGAGCACCGGAACCCCGCCAGCCGCGACGATCATCCGGGTCCCCTCGAGCGGCGACGGCGCGTAGTACTTCTCGTAGTAGCCACTCTTCCAATGCAAGATGCTCTCGAACGCGGCGCTGCGGTCGGTCACCAATCCCTTGGCGACGAGCGCGTCCGCAATGTGCGGCCGGCCGAGGGTTCCACCGTCCACCGATTGGGCCAACACGTCGTCCCAGGTGAGGTCGTAGTCGACCCCGATTCGTTCGACGATCCGTTCGGCGCGGTGCAGGCGTCCGTCGCGGATGCGGGCGGTCTCCGCGCGGATCCGCGCGTCATCCGGATCGAATAGGTAGGCAAGCATGTGCACACTCGCCGGGCCGTAGTTGGTGCTGAGCTCCATACCCGGGATCACGGTCAGTCCGGTGTCGGATGCCGCGGTGAACGACTGCGACCATCCGGCGGTCGAATCGTGGTCCGTGATCGCGACGGTGCCGAGACCCGCGTCGACCGCCGCCGCTATCAGTTGGGCCGGCGTCTGGGTCCCGTCGGACACACTGCTGTGAGTGTGAAGGTCGATAGGCCCTGGCATTCAAGCAACTCTATGCGGTTAGGGTGGGAGCCCATGGTCCGCCGAATCCTCGCCGCCGCCTTGCTCCTGGTGGTCGCCGTCGCGCTCCTCCTGCTGTCTTGGCCGCAGCTATTCGGGTTGCTGCGCAGCTCACTGATCGCGCAGGCGATCTCGTTTCGTGGTGCTGCGGCCGTCGCAGCGCTCATCGCCTTCGTGATTGTCATTGTCTTCGCCACGGCGAGCCGTCGCTTCCGTCGGCTTGGCGCTTCCCTTGCCATTCTCGCGCTCGGGTTCGTGCTCCTTAATGCGGCCATACTCGAAGGTCGCGGCTTCGGCAACACGGTCTTTCAGCCCAAGCGCGCATCCGATGTCACCGTTGTCTCGTGGAACACGCTCGGCGGAGCGCCAGGAGCCAACGCCATCGCCACCCTGGCGCTCGAGGCACGGGCCGATATCCTGTCGCTTCCGGAAACCGACAGGAAGACGGCGGATGCGGTCGCCGTGATCATGACCGCGGCCGGGCGACCGATGACCCCGCACACGACGGCCTTCGACGAGATCTCCAAGGCGCGCTCGACCTCGGTACTCGTGAGCACCCGACTCGGCCGGTACCGGGTCGACTCGACATCCGGGTCGACCACGACCCTTCCGACCGTCATTTTGTTGCCCGATGGCGGCACCGGTCCGACGATCGTCGCCGTTCACGCGGTGGCACCACTCCCGACCGAACTGGCCAACTGGAATTCAGACCTCGAGTGGCTCAGCGGCGCCTGCCGCTCCCCCAACGTGATTATGGCCGGGGACTTCAACGCAACCCTTGACCACCTTGTTGGCCTCGGCACCTCCCCCGGCACGACCATCGGGCGCTGCACGGACGCCGCGCTCCAGTCGCGAAACGGCGCGGTGGGAACGTGGCCTACAGCCACCCCTGCGCTCGTCAGCGCACCGATCGACCACATCATGGCGACCGGAGACTGGAGGGTAAGCGGTATGCGGGTGGTGCAAAACCTCGACCGGGCCGGGAGCGACCACCGCCCCATCGTCGCGCAGCTCTCGACCACGCCCTAGGGCTACGCGCCAAAGGCTCTTGGGTCAAGTCCGGCACCGATCAATGGACAAGAGCAATCGGCCTCGGTTTAATTGATTACGCCAGCCCGACGGCGACCATTCCCACCCCCGGGGGAGCCACATGGACAACATTGATCCAGACATGCGCGATCCGGTATACGACGAGTCTTCGGGGGCGACGGTACCGACCCCGATCTCCTCGTTTACGCACGTCGGCCGCAAGACACCCACGGAATCGCTGGTTCCGTCCCAGCCGTTTTGGAGATTCGGCAACCACAAGATCCGCCACCGCTCGACCTTTCGCTGACGCAACCGGCCGCTGGCTCGACTGTGCTGCCGTCGCGCGAAGGCACGTCCGCACGGCACAATGGGTTCATGGCTGACAACAACGCCCAGGCGCCTCGCGCGACGACCAATCGCTCGACCGTTCCGGTGTCCGACACGTTCAAGGACTACATCTCGAGCAACTGGGCGGAGCGACCCGAGTCGCTACCCGCACCGAGAGAGCAGGCGTCCTACGCGGCGCAGCGGCGAGCCAGGATTTCGGCGCTTTATCCCGGAAAACTGCTCATCGTGCCCGCCGGCGCAGCGAAAGTGCGGTCCAATGACACGGACTACGCCTACCGCGCGCACTCCGCGTTTTCCCACCTCACCGGTTGGGCGAGCGACGCCGTGCCGGGCAGCGTCCTCGTGCTCCAGCCGGCGGCGAGCGGCCACGAGGCTACTCTCTACTTCCGCAAGGCGGCCGGGCGGGACTCCGATGAGTTCTACGCCAATCCGGAGATCGGCGAATTCTGGACCGGGCCGCGGCCATCGCTCTCGCACGTCGCCCAGGACCTCGGGCTGCTCACGGCCGACCTCGCCGAGTTCGATCGGGTGCTCGACTCGGTAGACCACAACACCGTGATCCTCCGCGACGGCGACCGCGACCTCACCGACCAGGTCGACGGTCGTCGGCTGCTCGTCGCTGACGCGGAATCGCTCGAGGTCGATGCCGACGCGACCTTCGCTCGCGACCTGTCCGAGCTGCGACTGGTCAAGGACGAGTTCGAGATCGCGCAAATGCGGCTCGCCGTGGCCGCGACGCATAAGGGTTTTGACGACGTGGTCGCCGACCGACCGGCGATCATCGCGCACCCGCGCGGCGAGCGGCTGGTCGAGGGCACGTTCAACCGGCGCGCCAGAGCGGAGGGCTACGCGGTCGGGTACGACACCATTGCGGCGTCTGGCCCGCACGCGTGCATCCTGCACTGGACCCGCAACGACGGACCGGTCGTCCCTGGAGATCTGATCCTCATGGACGCCGGCATCGAACTAGAAAGCCTGTACACCGCAGATATCACCCGGACACTGCCGATCAACGGCGTCTTCAGCCCGACGCAACGTCTGGTGTACGAGGCGGTGCGGGAGGCAGCGGATGCCGCGTTCGCCATCGTTCGCCCCGGCATCCGCTTTCGGGAGATTCACGCCGCCGCGATGCGCGTCATCGCCACGAAGACCGCGGAGTGGGGGTTCCTCCCGGTGACCGCCGAGGAATCGATCAAGCCGGAGAACCAGTTCCACCGCCGCTACATGGTGCACGGGACCTCCCACCACCTCGGCATCGACGTGCACGATTGCGCTGCGGCTAGGCGGGACCTGTACCTGGATGGAATCCTCGAGCCAGGAATGGTGTTCACCATCGAGCCCGGTCTCTACCTGCAGCCTGACGACCTCACCGTTCCCGAGGAATTCCGCGGCATCGGGGTGCGCATCGAGGACAACATCCTCGTGACCGAGTCTGGCGCGGAGAACCTGTCGGTCGCCATTCCGCGCACCGCGGATGACGTGGAGGCCTGGCTGCGAACGTAGGGCGTGCGCGCCTCGTGCGCGAGATTACCGGACGTCGGGGCGTGCCAGCACGTCCTGCGCCTTGGATAGCAGCGCCGGTTCGACGACGATCTCATATTTGCTGGCAAGCACCTGGTGGGTCGAGGTGAAGTCGCGTGTTCGGCGGTTGACGGCGTAGGTCACGATCCCGAATAGCATCCCGAAGCCCGCACCGATGATGGCCGCAGCGCCAACGTAGAGCAGCGCGTTTGGCGTCGTTGTGAAGAGGAACAGCACGATGCCGAAGAACAGCCCGAGCCAGGCACCGCTTGCGGCTCCGGCCCCGGCCGCCTTACCGTACGTCAGTTTTCCGGTGACCCGTTCGACCGTCTTCAGGTCGCTCCCGACGATGGAGACCTGCGTGACAGCGAAGTCGGCGTGCGCAAGCCTGTCGACCACCGCTTGCGCCTCGAAGTATGTGTCGTACGTGCCGAGCACGTCCCCCTTCGGAAGCGTCGGAACTGGGCGGCCGCGGGATGCGAGGGGGCTTTGGTTGCTCATGCTGTCATTATCCTCCGCACTCACCCACTGGGTCTAAGTTAGATCTGTGAGCGCCGCGAGAGTCTTCGTCGCCCGACTGGCCGGGTGCTCCGTTTTCGACCCCGCGGGCGACAAGGTCGGCCGGGTTCGCGACGTCCTCGTTGTCTACCGGCAGAAGGAACCGCCGCGCGTGGTTGGCCTCATTGTCGAGGTGCCAGGCAAGAGGCGCGTGTTCGTGTCGATCGGACGGGTGACGAGCTTCGGCTCCGGCCAGGTCATCACCACCGGCCTTATCAACCTTCGCCGATTCGAACAGCGCGGCGGCGAGGTTCGGGTTATCGCTGAGATGCTCGGTCGTCAGGTCGCCCTCGTCGACAAGTCCGGAACGGCCACGATCGAGGATGTCGCCATCGAGGAGAGCGGTCCCGGGGAGTGGGCGGTCACCGAGCTCTTCCTCCGTCGCCCAAAGACGAGCGCCTCGCCGTTTGCCAAGGGAGCGACCTTCTTCGCCAAGTGGTCCGACGTGCGCGAGCGGTCGACAGGCGAGGCTCAGTCGGCGACCCAGTTGCTCGCCACCTACGAGGATCTGCTGCCGGCCGACCTCGCGAACGCCATGCTCGACCTGCCCGAGCAGCGGATGCTCGAGGTCGCCGGCGAGCTGCCCGACGAGCGCCTGGCGGACGTGCTCGAGGAGATGCCCGAGTCGTCCGGCGCCCGGATCCTGGCCGCGCTCGGCGACCACCGCGCCGCCGACGTGCTGGAGGCGATG
>JAUZFY010000119.1 GCA_030840185.1 Microbacteriaceae bacterium
AGCGAATCCCTCCGCCGCCGCGGCGGGACGCAGGTAGTCGTCCAGTTCGGGGATGACCGCGACGAGGCGCCTGGCGTCGCCGGACCACGCGGCAACTTCTCGGGCGGTAGCGCGGTGGAGCGGAGGAGAGAGCAGGATCGCGCCGTCGATCGGATGCTCGCGGCCGTATTTGAGCACGACCTCGGTTCCAAACGACCAGCCGAGCAGCCACGGGTGCGGCAGATGTCGGGACGCGACGAAATCCATCGCCGCGGCGAGATCGTGCCTTTCCTCTATACCGTCGCCGAACTCGCCAGCGGACGTGCCCCGCGGGGAACTGACGCCACGAAAGTTGAATCGGAGCACCGCGAGGTCGGCAAGCGCCGGCAGTCGCGCCGCCGCCTTGCGAATGATGTGCGAGTCCATGAAGCCGCCGGCGGTCGGCAGAGGGTGAAGGGCGACGATCGTCGCCACCGGGTCTCGATCCTGGGGAAGCGACAACTCGCCGACCAGGGTGAGCCCGTCCGCCGTGTGCAACTCGATGTCTTCGCGGCGGGCGGGAAGTTCCACGCCGGCCCGGATTTCGATCATTTGATCTTCCAGCAGTGCGCGTGCCAGTGTCGACGCGCGGCAAGGTCATCGGTCTCACCCATGAGACCGTCGGCTCGCCAGGCGACCACGTGCGCGATCCCAGGCGCAATCTCGAGCCCACATCCCGGGCAGGTGTAATACTTGGACGCCGATGTGGGGGAAAGTGGCTGCACGTTCCACTGTCCGTCTCGCTTCGACTCGGTGTGGAGGCTCCCGTAGATCACCCGTGACAGGTCGAACTCGTTGTCGTCACCGCCACCGGTGCGTTGTCCTCTTGGGCGATTGGATCGTGGCACCCTACGAGCTTACGACCCACCCGGACGCTCGATCTCTCTCGCCTCGGGCGGCGACCCACACCGTCAGTGCGGAGGGTCAGTACCAGCCGGTGTTTTGGCTATGCGCCCACGCGCCGCACGGGGTTCCGTACCGACCGGTGATGTAGCCAAGGCCCCAGGTAATCTGCGTCGCGGGGTTGGTGGCCCAGTCAGCTCCGGCCGAGGCCATCTTCGACCCGGGAAGCGCCTGCGGGATGCCGTACGCACCGCTCGGGTTTGCCGCGTTCACCCTCCACCCGGACTCCCGGTTGAACAGCGAGACGAGGCAGGAGTACTGGTCTTCGCCCCATCCGCGAGCCAGAACCATCTGGTGTCCGATCGCCTGGGCACTGCCCGGGTTCGGAACGCCCGCCGACGGAGCGCTGGCTGACTTGCCTGGAGCGGCAACGGGCTTCGGGGGAACCACCACTACCTTCTTGGTAACTTCGTACCCGTCGCGGGTGACCGCGTGAACGAAAGGTCCGCTGACGGAGAGGCTTTGCGCCGGCCCCGTCGACACAACCGGTTTGGCAAAAGCGGCGGAGGCATTAACTGGTGCGACGGCGAGCACCGAAACGAGTGCTACAGCAGCCGTGAAGGAGAAGATTGGGAGGGAGTGCCGCGTGCGTTGTTGCCGTCCCTTGAGTGCGGTTCCGGCTCCACTTGCTTCGGCCTGGATAGTTGAATAGTGCGTTCGCCTGCCCATAGGTAAGAGAGCCTAACCCAGGTGGGCCGAAAAGTCCCGTTGGGGGTCAGCGCACCGCGAGCATCACGTGCACAACGGTGTCGAGCAAGAGGTCAACCTGGGCCTCTTGGTACCCGCCCCTCTTGGTGCGGAAGGCGGCATTTCGCACGTCGTCGATGCTCAACGACCTCCCATCCCTGAAGTGCGTAATGAGTTGTTCGGCGAAGGCGTCGACGTCTCTGGTGTTGTAACCCTCGCTGAGGAACCCTGTCCGGTTGAACCGCTGACCCGCCGGTCGGAGTAGGCGATCCATGATCTCGCGAGCGGTGCTCCGGGCCTCGGTGTACCAGGCCTCGTCACCGCGTTCCTGAATGGCGCGCTCACGCTCCCGGCTGGCGAATGCGTCCTCGAGCCGCTCGAGCGCCGCATCCACATGGGTCGGTGAATAGCCGCCACGCTCGAGAGCGAAGGCCATTTGGCGAATGTTGGCTGCGCTCACGACGGCGGGTTCGTTCGGTCCGACGGAGTATGCGCGGCGGGCGTCCTCGAGGAAGTCTTCGACCTGGTCAATTCTGTAACCATGCTGCGACTTGCGGGTGCGGGGAAAGGTTGTGCTCACCGGTCCATTGTGCACTAATCCCGGGGGTTCGCTAATTTGGCTGTGCGGGCCCTGTGTCCTTGGGATACAGCGCCTGTGTCCGGATCCCGGCTTCATACTTATGCGCCGCCTTCGCGCCGATCCCCACTCGTGAGATCAGCGGAAAACGAGGAACAGGATGTACGCGGCCGCGGCGCTCGGCAGGATCGAGTCCATCCGGTCCAGGAAGCCCCCATGTCCGGGCAGCCACGTGCTGATGTCCTTGATGCCGAGATCTCGCTTAATGAGCGACTCGGTGAGGTCACCGACCGTGGCCGTGAAGACGATTACGGCGCCGAGGATCAACCCGAACCACCAGGGCTCGTCGAGCATGTAGATCGAGAGCAGCACCCCGGCGATGAGCGCGACAACGAGCGACCCGGCGAAACCCTCCCAGGTCTTCTTGGGACTGATTCGAGGGGCCATCGGATGCTTACCGAGCAGCAGCCCGCTCGCATAGGCGCCGGTGTCGATGCAGATCACGAGGAGGAGGAACGCGAGGGTCCACCAC
>JAUZFY010000138.1 GCA_030840185.1 Microbacteriaceae bacterium
GGCTGCAGTTCAGCCTACCGGACCGGCACCGTCTGGCATGCGCATCGTCTGGTATGAAGGGTGCCAAGGCAACGAGACTGGTCGCCGTCTCCGGCGACATCACCGCTGAGCACGTCGACGCCATCGTCAACGCCGCCAACAGTTCGCTGCTCGGCGGAGGTGGGGTGGATGGCGCGATCCATCGGGCTGGCGGCCCGGAGATTCTCAAGGCGTGCCGCGATCTTCGCCGCACGGCCTACCCCGACGGGCTCCCGACCGGAGAGGCGGCCTGGACGACGGCCGGCACTCTCGATGCCCGTTGGGTCATCCACACCGTTGGCCCCGTGTTCAGCGCGAGGGTGGACCGCACCGATCAGCTTTCCTCCGCCTACCGGGAGTCGCTTCGGGTCGCGACCGAACTCGGGGCGCGGAGCGTCGCGTTCCCCGCGATTTCCGCCGGCGTCTACGGCTGGCCGATGGAGGACGCCGCTCGGGTCGCGGTCGACGCGGTTCGCCGCTTCCTCGCCGAGCCGTACTACGGTCCGGTCGAGCTCGTCCGTTTCGTTCTGTTCAGCCCGCACGCACTCGACGCCTTCCGCACCGCCATCGGCGAGTGATCCGCGCCGCCACGCGCTAATCAGTGGCGCGCCCGGCGCGGTTGCAGGCTCTCGCGCGGCAGAATGGACCCGTGCCAACAACCGCGCTTATCGTCCTTAACCAGCCCTCCGCGGACGCCCCGCCGCACTCCCCGGGCGCCCCGGCCTTCGCCCGGCACGATCCGGCCAGCCCGCTGCTCAGCGCTCTCGATCTCGGAGCCACCCGCGGCGACGGAATCTTCGAGACCATCAGCGTCGGCAACGGTCGACCGCAAGCGCTCGAACATCACCTTCGCCGGTTTGCCAGCTCGGCTGCCACCCTCGAACTGCCCGCCCCCGACGCCGACGCCTGGCGTTCCGCGATTCTCGCCGCGATCGACACCCTCGATCCGGCGGAGGAATCATCGGTGAAGACCGTGCTGACCAGGGGCATCGAGGGCGACGGTCGGCCGACCGGCTGGGTCTTCGCAGCCCACTCTCCCGACTTCTCGCGCGCTCGCGCGGAGGGCATCCGGGTCGTCACTCTTGACCGCGGCTATCGACATGATGTCGAACAGACATCGCCCTGGCTTCTCGCTGGGGCGAAGACGCTGAGTTACGCGGTGAATCGCTCGGTCGTGCGCGAGGCGAATCGCCGCGGGGCAGACGAGGTGATCTTCGTCTCGAGCGACGGCTTCGTTCTCGAGGGGCCATCCTCTAGCGTCGTCTTCCGAGTCGGCGATCGTCTGGTGACGCCTGGAACCGGACTCGGGATTCTGGACGGAACGACTCAGGCGAGCATTTTCCGCTACGCGGAGAGCATCGGACTCGAGACCGGATTCCAGCTGCTCACCCCCGAGGAACTGCGACTGGCGGATGCGGTGTGGCTGGTGTCGAGCGTTCGGCTCGCCGCCCCGGTGCGGGAACTCGACGGTGAGCCGATTGTCATCGACCACGAGCTCACCGCCGGAATCAACCGCCACCTACGCGCCCTCACCGAGTGAACTCCGTGGAAATTCCCTCCCTCATCGCGCCGCCAACTGCGCTCAGCGCGCTGGCACTGGAAGTTGCCGAGCGGTACTGCACCCCGGCGCTCCTCAACCACAGCATCCGTTCGTACGCCTGGGCGGTGGACTACGCGCACCGTCACGGCATCAACTTCGACGACGAACTGCTTTACGTCGCGGCGCTGCTCCACGATTGCGGCCTCGCCCCGGCATTCGACAACCACACGATGTCCTTCGAGGAGGCGGGTGGGCACCTCGCCTGGGTGTTCGGCGCCGCCGCCGGATGGGAGCCCGCCCGTCGCGTCCGCGTCAGCGAGATCATAGTCCGGCACATGTGGAATGAGGTCGATCCCGCCGTCGACGCCGAGGGCCATCTGTTGGAGGTGGCGACATCCCTTGACATCTCCGGCAGCAATCTGGATGACTGGGCGCCGGAATTCCGGACGCGGGTTCTTGACCTTTTGCCTCGATTAGATCTGAGAAACGAGTTCGTTTCGTGCTTCCAGGACCAGAGCCGTCGCAAGCCTGCCAGCGCTGCGGCCGGCGCCATCCGGAGCGGTATCGCCGCGCGAATGGCCGCCAATCGCCTCGACGACTGAACCGCGCTGAATCACTAAACGGCGCTGAATCACTAAACGGCGCTGAGTCGCCCCAGCGCCGATCTGCTATAGGACCGCCGAGCGCACGAGCGCGAGGAGGGCCATCGCGTAGGCGTCCGCCGCGTCAGTGGCCTCGACCGTTTGAGGCTCGCCGTGCACCCGGAAGGCGACGGAGAATCCGCTGTCGGTTTGGGTCAGGCCCCGGAACGTGCCACCGAGCAGCTCACGCAGCTGATTCTCGTGCGGAAGCCACAATGCATCCTCGATGGCCACCGAATCAAGGGCCCACTCGGTCGTGCCGTTGAAGCCGAGGATGGTGCCGGTCTCGAATTCGTGGGACTCGATCGTCATGTTGCTGACGACGAACACTTCCCCGTCGAATCCCTCGCGGTTGATGACGAAAGAGTCGCCGGAAACGGGACGCCAGCGCACCCCCGAATCCCGCAGTTGCGCGGCAATGTCCGGTGAGATCATGGGGCCATTATGCCTGCGGCCGGTGAAAATCGGCTCCGGCACCTGCGCCCGACGGGCTCGACCTGTGCGCCTGATGGGAAATGGGCCGACGCGCTGTCAAGGGGTGTCTCGCTTTGTCCGCCGTCTCGTATGGTGATCAAAGATCCCCTTTTTCGCGGCGTCAGCGTCGTTCACCAACGGAGGTACCGTGACCGGCGTTCCCGAGTACCTCGAGTCTTGGCTCGTCGGTCAACGCTGGTTCGGAGGCAAGCGTCGGGCGCCGAAGTTGGAAGTGATCGGCGGGTTCGGTCTTGTCGACCCAACGGGGGCCGCCGTCATCCGGGTGTACTTCGTGCTCGACCACGCCGAGTACCCGCTGCTCTACCAGGTTCCGCTGACCGAGCGTCGCGACCCTCTGCGCGGAGCCGAGCACGCCCTCGTCGCCAAGACTGAAGCCGTCGACGGCACCCGCTACGTCTACGACGGCCCCCACGACCCGGCGTTCGCCGAAGCGCTGCTGCGACTGATCCTGGACGACGGGGTCGCTCACGAGACCGACGGGCCGTCGGGCGACAACAGCGGCGGGATCGTGGTCGCCGGCGGTCGCCACACGCCGGGGGCCGAGGCCGTGTCCATCCGTTCCTCCCGGGTTCTGGGCGGTGAGCAGTCCAATACCTCGATCGTCTACGAGACGGTCGGGCGGGACGGCCAGCCATCGACCCCGCTGATCTGCAAACTCTTCCGGGCACTGCACGACGGGGAGAATCCGGATGTCGTGCTCACCGAGGTGCTTGGCAGCTCCGGCTCGCGGGTCGCCCCGCAGCCAATCGGACACGTCAGCGGACAGTGGCGGGACTCCGGAACGTCCAGCGGGGTCGCCCGGGGGCATCTCGCGTTCGCTCAGGAATTCCTTCCGGGAGTGGAGGACGCGTGGAAGGTAGCGATTCGCGCCGTCGAGCGCGGCGAGGACTTCACCGAACGGGCCCACGCTCTGGGAGCGACAACCGCCGAAATGCACGGGACTCTCGCTGCCGCGCTCCCGAGCCGGCCGACGACGCCGTCGGACATCGCGGCCATTATCGACAGCATGCGGAGCCGCTTCGAGATCGCCGCACGGGAGGTCCCGTCGCTCGCTGGGTATCGAGCGGCTCTTGATGACGCATACGAGCGAGCGGCCGCGAGTTCGTGGCCGGCACTGCAGCGAATTCACGGCGATTTTCACCTCGGCCAGGTGCTGTCTGTGCCGCACCGCGGCTGGGTTGTGCTCGACTTCGAGGGTGAGCCGCTGCGGCCGATGAGGGAACGATCGCTTGCGGACATCCCGCTTCGAGACGTAGCCGGCATGCTTCGGTCATTCGACTACGCCGTCGGTTCCGTGGAACTCTCTCGCCCCGGGCGGGCGGCGGACACCTGGGCTTTGCCCTGCCGACGTGCCTTCCTCGACGGCTATATTGAACGGTCCGGGCGTGACCTACGCGAGCACGGCGCGGTTCTTGACGCCTTCGAGATCGACAAGGCGCTGTATGAGGCCGTGTACGAGGCGCGTAATCGCCCCGGCTGGCTCGCCATCCCGATGGGTGCGATCAGTCGGCTGCTCGAACACGCCGCCCTCGCCTGAGCGCCGAGTGCGACCCTAGCTCGCCCGGTTGATGGCATCCTCCAGCAGCTGAACAAGGGCGTCGAGCTGCACGCTGGATTCCGAGATCACCTCGGTGTCGTCGCCGTCGAGTGCCCGTGCGGCCAGACCGGCCTTGCTGTCGATGAGCTCGGCGATCTTCGCGTCGATGGTCTGCGAGGCGATGATGCGCCACGCCGTGACCGGCTCGGCCTGCCCGATGCGGTGCACACGGTCGATCGCCTGAGTCTGCTCGGCGCTCGTCCAGCTGAGTTCGGCGAGCACGACGTTGGAGGCCGCCTGCAGGTTGAGTCCGACGCCGGCCGCGGTAAGGGATGCCACGACAACCGAGACCTCCGGGTCGTTGTTGAACGCGTCGACCTGCTTCTGCCGGAAGGCGGCAGTCTGGTCACCGCGGATCGACACCGTCGTAAGTCCGCGCCGGGCTAGCGTCTCCTCCGCGATGTCCATGACATCGATGTGCTTGGCGAAAAACACGACCTTGCCGACGGAGCGAGCGAGTTGGGCGGTGTAGTCCGCGGCGAGCACCGCCTTCGCCTGACCGATCTTGCGGACCATGGTGAACACGTTCTCGCCGGTCTTCGCCGCCTTCGATTCCTCCAGCTCCGCCCGCGCCACCATTCGCACGAGTTCGGGATGCGGAACGTCCGCGGTCTCGGCGCGCGAGTTGAGCAAGGCCCGGTAACGTCCGAGGAGACGAAGCCCGAGGTCATGCTCGGCCTGACGGATCGAACGTCCGAGGTCGTCATCCAGCTCGACCGGAAGGTCGGCGATGCGCTTGGACGGCAGGTCTGAGGCAACGTCGATCTTCTTGCGCCGCACGATGCCCATGTCGATGACGGTCTGCCGCGCCTCGGCGAAGAAGCCGAAGTCGGCTGGCGTGAGGCCGTTCTCCTCGAGCTCTTCCATGAGTTTCGCGGTTGGCTTCTCCCCGTCGATCCAGCCGAGGAACTGCCAGATCGCCCGGAAATCCTCGATGGTGTTGATAAGCGGCGTTCCGGTAAGCGCGATCATCAGTGCGTTGCGCGAGCGTGCGCGAATGCTCTGCGCGAGGGCTAGCACATTCTTCGACCGTTGGGAGTCCCGATTCTTGATGAAGTGCGCCTCGTCGACAACCATGCCCTTGAACCCGAGGGTGCCGAGCCATCCCATGTGGCGGTCGAGCACGTCGTAGTTGACGATTACAACGTCGGCGAATGCGTCGAGGTTCTCCCCGGAACCGTGGATGACCGTTGCCGTCTTGTTCGGAGTCCACAGTTCCACCTCCCGCGCCCAGTTCATTTTCACGACGTTCGGCACGACGACGAGCAGCGGGTACGAGCCCGAGACCTGCGCGGCCAATAGCGCTTGCGCCGTCTTGCCCAGTCCCGGTTCGTCGGCGAGCAGATAGCTTCGGTGCCCCTCTCGGGCGCTGGCCACGAACTCGGCCTGATGGTGGAACAACTCGAGACCCGGCGGAACACGCAGGTCAGCCGGGGCGGGCTCGGGGAGTTGCATGCTCGCGACCTGGCCGCCCGACCCGTACTCGAACGCACGGAAGAGCGGTTCGAGCAGCTCCCAGTTGGCCAGACGGTGTGTCACCGGCTTCGCCTTCACGGGCTGACTGAAGTCAGGCGCGAGGAACGGATTGGAGAGCTGCCTCGCGATCACCGATTGCGGGATGACCTGCCGTTCCGCCGCGGCCGCGACCGGTTCCGGCTCCCTGACAATGATGAGCTCGTCGGGCGAGAGTTCCGTCCCCGCGGCGATGAGCATGTCTCGGCGGAGCGTACGAGCCGCATCGGTCACCGCCGTCTCCTCGGCAAGCAACTGGATGAGAGACGTGTCTCGAGCGGCGGTCTTGGCGAGAATGGTCGCCACGCCGTCGAGTCGCTTGAGCAGCTCGGTCCGTTCCGAGTCGGTGAGCTCGGTGTCGGCCTTCGCCCGTGCGCGCTCCTCCCGCATCAGAAGAGCAATCACCTGGAATTTTGTGCGGTTTGACGGGCCAACCTTGCCACGCTCGGCCGCCCCCTCCACCTCGCGCACGGCGCGGGCGAGCACAGGAATGACGCCGACGTCATCCGGCCCGCGCGAGCGCCGCTGCTGCGATCTCTGCTGAGGCGCCTTGCGCGTCGACTGCTTGCGCTGATTCGACTTGCTACCTGCTGGCGAGTTCTGGGCTGACTGCCCCTGGCCGGACCGAGCCATGGTTCTCCTGCATCTATGGAGCACTGCGCCTGATGGACACTGTGCCGTGCCGACCGCGTCCCTCGAACTGAGGAGCCGGTGACCATGACTGGCTGGTCATGGACCTGACGGCCAATCCTGAATCGAGCAGCTCGGTACCGAGAATTCTCAAGTACCGCAGGTCGAGACGATGAACGGGTTGGACGGGTGCTGAGACCAGTTTAGGTCAGATCCGGGAACTTCCGCACCGCAAACTCGTGCCAAACGGAGACGGATCGCCGCAGTTTGTTCACCCCACGGCCAGCTTAGGGTGATGGGATTGACCCATGTCCGGTTATACGGCCCAGTATCCACGGCCCGACCACTTCATCGTCCACTTGAGCGACACGCATCTCGAAGCCGGCGGATCTCCGCTCTACGGTTCGGTGGACAGCGAGTCGCACCTTCGCGACCTGTTCGCCGAGCTCTCCGCGTCTGGCGCACGGCCGGAGGCAATCGTGATCACTGGCGACCTCGCCAACCACGGCGATCCCGACGCATACGCCACCCTCCGCTCAATCGTCGAACCGGCAGCGGCCGCCATCGGCGCGGCCGTGGTCTGGGTGATGGGCAACCACGACGATCGCGGAAACTTCCGCGAGGGTCTGCTTCGACAGCACCCGTCCACGGCACCGATAGATCGTGTGCACTGGGTGAACGGTCTGCGCATCATCGCCCTCGACTCCACGGTGCCGGGTCACCACTACGGCGAGGTCTCCGCTCCGCAACTGGACTGGCTCGCCGAGGAACTGTCGTCGCCTGCACCGCACGGAACCATCATCGCCATGCATCACCCGCCGATCCCGAGCGTGCTTGATCTCGCCGTTTTGGTGGAGCTTCGCGACCAGGATGGCCTCGCCGAGGTTTTGCAGGGCAGCGACGTGCGGAGCATCATCGCAGGCCACCTTCACTACTCGACCAATTCCACCTTCGCCGGCATCCCGGTCTCGGTCGCTTCGGCGACCTGTTACACCCAAGACCTCACCGTGCCGGTCGGCGGGACTCGCGGGCAGGATGCGGCTCAAGCCTTCAATCTCGTGCACGTGTACGAGAACTCGGTTCTGCACTCCGTCGTCCCGTTCGGTGGCTTCGCACCGGTGTCCTACGTCAACGCCGACGAGACCGCACGAATCCTCGCGGCGAATCAGGTGACCTACCCGGAGAGCACCACATTGCCGGCGCCGATCGAGACCCCGATCACCGACGACGAGTTGCACCCGCCGACTCGCGAATTCGCGATCGTCTAGGCGCAGCGCGCAGACCCACCTCGTCGGCTGTGGAGTTTTCCCCAGCGTCAGCATCGCTCACCAGCCACGGGCAGGCGAAACTAGAATCGACAAATGATGGAACCGGGCAGCGGCATCGTTGGCGCCAGCGTTGATGACGCCAGCACCGATGTCATCGATACCGAGAGCGGGCTCGACTGGCTTCGTGCGATCGAGACGGTGTACGCAAACGAACCCGTTGCCGGCAGAGGCCGTCTTGATTTCGTGCTCGGCACGGCGCTTGCCGGAGTGAACCTCTTCGTCAGCGCGGGAATCATCACGGTATGGCTCCTGAACGCGGCCGGGATCGTTGCGGTGCTGCTACTGAACAAGACCGTCTCGACGACCAATGCCACGGCCATCGAGCTCGTGATCACCGGGTCACTCTTCGGCCTCGCGCTCGGAGTCGGCGGATTCGCTTTCTTCGCCAGACGCGGCTGGACCTCGTACTACTGGCCGTTATTCGGAATCACGATTGCACTTGGCTCATCGGTGATCGCCGGGCGCTCGTAGGGCTCGGCAGGTACCGCCGCGTCTTCCCGTTCCCACGGGGCAGGGATCGGGTAGTACGAGTCGAGGAACGACCGCACAGCCGCCGCCCGCTCCTCGGCGGTGAGTTCGGGGAAGCTTCCGTCGTTGAGACAGAACAGATCGACGTTGCGTTTCTTGAGCAGACCGGTCATGTCGGACAAGCCGGCGCGCATCGTCGTGTCGACGTATTGAACCCGCGCGTTGGTCTGAGTGACCGCCCGGCCGGTGACAAGAGCGTAGTAGTGGTAGAGCGAGTTGGTGACCGAGATGTCGGTGGCCGAGCGGAACGTGCTGGCCGCGGTTCGGCGGAAGTCTTCCGGGAATTCGGCCTCGAGATCGCGAAGCACCGACTTACGCAGCGGTGTCGGCGTGTGCTCGAGGTGCCTCGTGATGGTGCGACCGAATCGCTCCCGGATGAGCCGCCGGTTTACACGCGCGGAGTTCTCGAAGCCGCTTCGCGCAAGGTTGCTCTCCCCCATGCCGATGCGGGTCGTGGCCTCAATGAATTTGCTTACCCCGCCGGGCGAAAAGAACATCTCCGGCGACACCGGGCGGCCGAAGAACATGTCGTCGTTGGAGTACAGGAAGTGTTCGCTGAGCCCTGGGATGTTGTGCAGCTGGCTCTCGACAGCCTGGGAGTTGTGGGTCGGCAGCACCGACGGGTCGGCAAAGAACTCCTCACTCGGAACCACCCGAACTCGCGGGTTTTCCACGAGCCACTCGGGACGCGGGGAGTCGGTAACGATGTAGATGTTGCGGATCCACGGGGCAAAGAGGTTGACGGAGCGCAGGGCGTACTTCAGCTCATCCAGTTGCCGGAAGCGGGCGTGGGAGTCGTCGCCCTCTCCGACGACATAGCTCTTCATGCGTCGTGCTCTCGCCCGCTGCCACTCGATTGCCGCCCCGTCGACCCAGGAGAACACGAGGTCGATGTCGAAGTCGACGTCCCCAACCTGTGGGTCGAACATCCCGGAGAGAGTCGGCCAGCTGGTTCCGTATAGTTCTACGGTGTCGCGCGTGGCCTCCTCGAGCGGAAGCCGTCGCCGCATCAGGGAATTCTCGGCCGGCGCACTGTATGCCTCGGCCGTCGACTTCCACAATTCCAGCCGCACCCCGGTGGTAGCCCCGTAGCGAAGGGCGCCCTCGGCCGTGACGCGCGGACGGAAGAGAACGACGGCGCGGGTCTTCGGGAGCTCGGCGAGCTTGCCGTCCGCGAGAAGCACAGTTGCTCCGGCCGCGCCGTCGGCCGGCTTCGAATAGAAGGGCTCGTCGACACAGGCGAGCGCAAGGGCGGCGCCGAGCGCCTTGCGGTCGCGCCAGTTCACGACGATCAGCGGCCGGCGATCGTTGCCCCGGACGAGCAGGAAGTCGATTCCGTTGACATCGAGCACCGACCGCACGAATAGGAGGTCTTCCACCATCGCCTCGAGCGGCGTCACCCTGGTATTGCGGAGCGCGAGTCTCCCCTTGGTGAGGACAAGGTCGGTACGAAGCGATGCTCCGTGAGGGTTCGGCAGTTCGGACGCAACTGCTACGGGGGGAGACTCTTGCTTTTCGGTCACGGCAGGGCCCAATCTTTCGAGCTCCACTCACGGCCTGGTCGCGGCGCGAGTCTTCAGCTGCTAAACATTTTACCCGGAGGGCGCAACCGGCGGCTGTACAGGGTCCGCTCCGGGGAAAACTTGCCTCGCCCGGTGACCCGGCTAGCCGATACTCCCCCGCGCAGTCACCCGGTTAGCCGTTAGTGGAACTCTGGCCGCCCGGCGTTTGGCCGCCCGGGCCTAGGCCACGGCGGCCGCCGAATCCTTGGCCGCCGAGTCCTTGGCCGCTCTGTGGCTGGCCTCCGTTAAGGCCCGGCCCACCTACCTGGCTAGTCCCGACGGGCGCGTGACCCGGGATGTAGGTACCGACCAGGATGCCACCGCTAAACGCCCCGCCGAGCACGATGACCGCGCCAAGGATGATGGCGACGATGGCCCACCGGCGAGTGGAGTGCGGTATTCCCACTGCGGCGGATGCCGGCTGGCCGACGGGAGCGGCGCCGTAGTAGCCGACGGGAGCGGGATTGGCGGCGGGAGCTGGGTATGCGGTCGGAACGGCGTAGTCAGTTGCGGCGTAGTCAGCGGGGGCGTAGTCAGCGGCGGCATAGTCGGTGGCGGCGGGTGCCGATGTCATCGGCATCGTGTGGGCCGCGGGCTGCGGGACTGGCTCCGCCGCGGATGGCTGCGAAGTCGCTTCGGTGTTTCCGGCGCTGTACGGGGTCGGGGTCTCGTCGACCATTGCGTGCTCCTGTGGTTCGTCTCGGACGGGCGCCGTATTCGTAACGCTCGACGGCAATTCTCGAGTGGGCAGCTATGCGCTCTCCCGGCGCAGGCCTCGAGTCTGCTCGGAGCAATCTATGCGAGCGCTATGCGAATCGGCGCAGGTCGCGGGTTGCCGGGCCCTCGAGCAGTCGACCGCTGGCGCTGAATCGGGAGCCGTGCAGCGGGCAGTCCCAGGACAGCTCGAGGTTGTTCCAACTCAGCACGCCGGCGAGGTGTGGGCACACGGCGGACACCGTGCAGCTCGCGCCGTCGACGGTCGACATTCCGATCGGTCGCACCCCGTCGTGAGTGACAACACCGCGTCCCTCGGCCGGTTCGTCGGCAGGCATTTGGCGCAGCCAGGCTCGTGTGTAGCCGCGCACCGCGGCGACCCCGACGGCCGCGTTCGCACCGATGAATGATCCGGCATCCTGCAGCGTCGTCGTCCGCCTGTGCAGCGTCTGTGCCCAGGGAATGTGGCCGCCGAGGATGTCGCCGGCGAGTGTGAGACTTGCCGCTACCGCGTTCGTCATGCCCCACTTGTCATAGCCGCTCGCGAAGAACACCTGACCGCGCGAGCGCGGCATCCACCCGACGAATGGCACACGTCCGACTGGTTCGTAGTCCTGCGCCGACCAGGAATGCGTGCGCTCGGCCCCCGGAAAATGCAGTTCGGTCCAGCGCGTGAGGTCGTTGACGAGGGAAAGCGGTGAGGGATGGCGTCCGACCGGATGCCCGTTACCGCCGATCAGGAGGTAGTCCGAGTCGCCGGCCTCCCCCATCGGCGCCGTGCGGACCGATCGGGTTGGCAAATCAACGGACAGGAACATGCCATCGGGCAACCGGCCCGGCACTCGGAACGCGAGCGCGTAGGAGCGCTGGGCCTGCTCCTTCGCGAAGTACAGCCCACGGTTCATGATCGGCATACCGGTGGCCAGCACGACCTTGTCGGCGGTCACGAGTCCGCGATTGGTCAGGATGCGGTTTGGGTCCCCCGGTCTCACGCGCTGCACGCGAACATCCTCGATCAGGGTTCCGCCGTGCCGGCGAAAATCCCGGGCAAGCTCCGCAAGAACATCCATCGGGTCGAATTGGGCCTGATCGGCGAGCGCGACGGCGCCGTGCACCGGGAACGGAACGTCGATCGAGCTCTCCCGGGTGACGTCGAGACCGAGCGCGACGCCGGCGCGATACTCCTCATTGACCCGATCCACAGCGCCCGGGCTCGACGCGTAGCTGAACGCGGTCTTCCGTTGCACTGGCACGCCGTGTTCTTCGCAATACCGCAGCAGCCACATCATTCCCTCGCGGTTGCCGTCGACGTAGGCCTGCCCCATCTTCACCGAGGTGTGCCTCAGCATCTCGGAGAGATGTTTGCCCTGAAGAAGGCTGAGCTTCGCCGTGGTGTTTCCGGTCGTCGCCGCTCCGACCGAACGCGCCTCGAGCACCGCGACGCGCATTCCGGCGCGTGCGAACAACAGGCCTGTCACGAGACCGGTGAGACCCGCCCCGACGACAACGAGGTCGTAGTCGCCGTCCGGAACGAAGGCGTCCGTCTCAATCGGTGCCGCTCGATCCCGCCAGATCGACATGGTGTTAGTCAGGGTGATGCTCGCGGAGGCCATGCCCGAAACCTACTCCGGCGCGAGCGCGACGTCGACAGTCGCCTTAGCGGCGCTGAGACGTCTTGGCGCGGTTTCGGTTCTCCGGATTCTTCACCTTGACGAACAGGCCCACAACGACGAAGAGGAGCGCCGCGACAAATTGCGCGGCTACCCAGATCTGGCCGTGAAGGTCGAGGGGCCAGATGGGATTCCACGCGACAGCGATGGCGCCCAGCCCAATGATCCACCACCATTGGTTTGCTTGGAAGCTGAACACGACCATGATGAGGGCCAGAATCGCCACCGCAAACTTGATGAAGATGTAGCCGCCCGGATTGTCGAGCAACGCGAGGCCAGCGAACAGGACGATCGCGGCGAGAATTCCGGGCGCGAGAGCTGGGCGACGGTACTCCGGCGTCGGGTAAGAGGTCATGCGTCCATTCTGTCCGAGTCTGGCGCGCTCGACTTTTCGCGGAGCGCCATACTCAACCCACGGACTCCGGCGCTGAGCGCCCCTACCCGACCCACGGACGCCGACGCTGAGCGCCCTGCGCGCGGCCCACGGGCGGGCGCGCGTGCGGCAGACTGAGGCAATGTCAGATGCAGTGGCTCACCTCCAGGCACTCGTGAGAATGCGCACTATCTCCCGGCTCGACGCGAGCGAGACCGACTGGGAGCCGTTCCAAGCCCTCATCGACCTGCTTCCCTCGCTATATCCGGCAACTCACGCCGCACTCAGTCGCGAACTCGTCAACGGCTACTCGATGCTGTACCGCTGGCAGGGCAAGACCCGCGACAGTCCGTCCGTGCTCATGGCCCATTTCGATGTCGTTTCGGCCACCGACGAGGGATGGACACACCCACCATTCTCCGCAGAACTCACCGGAGCCGGGACCGAACAGCTCATCTGGGGCCGCGGTACCCTCGACGACAAGGGATCCCTCGTCGGCGTGCTTGAGGCCGTCGAAGATCACGTGCTCGCCGGATTCATTCCGGAACACGACGTCTACCTGAGCTTCGGGCACGACGAAGAGACGCTGGGCAGCGGAGCTCGTGGGATCGTCGATCTGCTTGAGTCTCGCGGCATCCGCCCGGGTCTCGTCATCGACGAGGGCGGAGCGATCGTCGAAGACATCTTCCCCGGCGTCAGCGGTCCGATCGCCGTCGTCGGAGTGAGCGAGAAGGGCATCCTCACCCTGAGACTGACCGTGGAACAGGATGGCGGCCACGCCTCGACGCCGCCGCGGCTATCCGCGACCGTGCGACTGGCTCGAGCCATCGTGCGTCTCAACAGCCGGCCGTTCCGTGCGCGGTTCACCCCGACCACCCTCGAGATGATTCGAACTCTCGGGGCGCACGCCGACTTTCCGTTGCGCCTGGTGTTCCGCCACCTCTGGCTCACCCGGCCGGTGCTGCTCGCGCTTTTCGCGCGACTCGGGGACGAGACCAACGCGATGATCCGCACCACTCAGGCGGTGACAATGCTCGAGGGCAGTCAGGCCGTGAACGCGCTCGCCGAACGAGCGGTGGCGATCGTGAACCTCCGGGTGGCGATCGATTCGAGCGTCGCTGCGGCGGTCGAGCACGTGCGGAAGGCGATCCGGGATCCGCTCGTGCGAATCGAGACGCTGCATCCGAACGAGCC
>JAUZFY010000146.1 GCA_030840185.1 Microbacteriaceae bacterium
AAGAGACTCGGCTTCGACACCGAAATCGAGGAATCCGGGGTGCGATCCCTTCACACTCTCACGCCAACCGAAAAGTGGAATTACGTTCGGATAGAGCCAAGGCTCGTGACCGGACGACGCTTCGTCAGCAGCCGGCGGTAGTCGCGGTCCGGTTCACGGACGTACCACCAGCACCGGGCACGACGCATGATGCACACACTGTTCGGTCACCGACCCGAGCAGCAGACTGGCGAATCCGCCGAGCCCGCGAGATCCGAGCACCAGCATTCGATGCCCCGCGGAGAGACGCAGGAGAGTTTCGGCGGGCTGACCCAGAATGGCAAGGTGCCGGACGGGAACCGACGGATGCTTCGCAACAACCGCGCGCGAATCGGTGATCAGTTGCTCGCGAACGGCTGCGGTGATCTCGTCGAATGACGCGACAAAGCCGCGGTCGAAGAGCGCACCGTGCGGAGCGGTGTCGATGCTCCAACAGCGCACGATCACGACGGGCGCGTTCAAGCCTTCCGCGATGGTCAACGCGGCCTCGAGCGACTTCTTGGATCCGGCGGAGCCGTCATTGCCGACGATGATGCTCTCGGCCGGGATCGTTCCAGGAACGGCGTTTGCGCTGGTGTTCGGTTGTTCGGACATCGGGTTCCTCTTCATTGATGGACCAGTGTTCTCGTAGATCTGGTTCAAGCATGCGGGTAAGAGGAGGTCTGTCGAGCGATCGCCGCCTAATCCCCCACACGAAAACGCAGGAGATTCACCACGGGAGGAGCGCATTCGGCGGACTTTGCCGCGAACGGTGGTGTTTCTCCTGCGTTTTCAGTCGGCGGATGGCGCGGCGCGGTCGATCGCCCCGCGAGTCGAACCTGCCACTGCGGTTGTCCTCGTGGGTGCTCCCCTCTAGGGTCGGAGCCAGCGGCACGTGCACTAAACCGGGAGGCCTCATGGGCAAACTGATCTACTCCGCGATTGCCTCGCTTGACGGGTATGTGGCCGACGAGTCCGGCAATTTCGACTGGAGCGAACCGGACGAGGAATTGCACACCTACGTCAACGATCGGGAGCGACCGATCGGCACCTACCTGTACGGGCGGCGGATGTATGACGTGATGGTATTCTGGGAATCGGCGCACACGATGACCGCGCTGCCCGCGTTCATCCGGGATTACGCCCAGATTTGGCGGTCGGCGGACAAGATCGTCTATTCAAGGACGCTTGACGAGGCAGCGAGCACGAAGACTCGTATCGAGAAGCGATTCGATGCTGACGCGGTTCGGCAGTTGAAGTCGTCATCGGAACGAGACATGAGCGTCGGTGGCCCCGAACTGGCCGGCCGGGCGATAAGGGCCGGCCTCGTTGACGAGATCCACGTGTTCGTCACCCCCGTCGTTGTGGGAGGCGGGAACGGTTTCCTGCCCGACGGGGTACACCTCACCCTCGACCTCATCGCCGAACATCGGTTCGCAAACGGAGTCGTGCATCTCGGATACCGCGTCACGAACTGAGGCGCCCCCCTCGCTCGGCCAACCATCAGCTCGACGGTGCACTTCTTCGATTCAGCGTCCCGGAAAGGCGATCCGCCAAAGGGAGCTGTCCCGAGCGCCCAGGGTGGCGCACCGAACAACGAGGGACGACGGGGTAGCTTGATCCCATGGATACCTTGTTTACAGTTTTGCACGTCGTCGGAGCAGTCTTCATTGTGGGGCCGATGGCGATTCTGCCGATGACCGCCATGCGCGCGCTTCGTTCCGAGAACTACGCCCAGGTGGCAACCCTCGCGAAGTCGACGGCTGTATTCAGCTATCTGTCCCTCATCGTTTTCGTGCTCGGCTTCGCGGTCCTCGGCATGAGCGCTCCCAAGGACAACCTGTCGTTCACCACCCCGTGGATCCTGATCTCGGTGATCGCGTATGCGGTCGCCATCGTGCTGAGCCTGGTGGTCGTTGTGCCGGCGATGCGTCGGGCCGCCGAAGCGCCAGCCGGACCGTCCTCCGGGTCTCCTGCTGCGCCACGGTCGAATGCGGCGGTGAGCGCCGGATCCGGCGTCGTGAGCCTGCTCCTGCTCTTGGTGGTCGTACTGATGGTGTGGAAGCCGTAGCGAAAACACACGAGGCCCGCAGGGCTAGAGTTCCTCCGTCATCGCCCCAATCGACTCTGGCGAGAGGGCGTGATGTAGGGCGAGCACGCTCGCACCGAGAACGGCCGCTTTTTCGGCCACTCGCGACTGCAGGATCGAAAGGTGCTGCGTGGCCAGCGGCGTCGAACGCTGGTACACGACCTCACGCACGCCGGCGAGAAGGTGCTCGCCCACCCGGCTCACGGATCCTCCCAGCACGATCACCGACGGGTTTACCAGGCTGATGCACGTGGTGAGCACTTCGCCGATGTCGCGCCCGGCCTGTCGAACGGCGCGGATCGCGTCCAGGTCGTTGTGTCGAACCAAATCGGCGACGTCGTTCATATTCGCGACGTCGGCCCCGGTCTCCCGAAGCTGTGCGGCGATCGCCGGGCCGGATGCCATCGCCTCGAGGCATCCGAAGTTTCCGCACGGGCACGCGACGCCGGAACCACGTTCAATTCGGACGTGGCCGATGTCACCAGCCGAGCCCTGTGCGCCGCGCTGAAGCGACCCTCCGGAGATTATCCCGGCTCCAATGCCGGTTGCCACCTTTACGAACAGAAGGTCGGTGACATCCGGGAAGGAGCTGGTCTGTTCCCCGATAGCCATGATGTTCACGTCATTGTCGACAAGGGCCGGCACTCCGAGTTCGCCGAGCACCCAACCGGGAACGTCGAAGCCATCCCATCCCGGCATGATCGGCGGATTAACCGGTTTTCCCGTGTCGTGCTCGACGGGTCCGGGCAGACCCATCCCCACGGCAAGGAGATCCGCCTCCGTGCGCCCGAGCTCCCCAAGCAAGCCGCGACTCTCCGTGCCGAACCAGCCGAGAACGGCCTCCGGCCCATCCGCGATGGGGCGGGCCGTACGCCGGGTCAAGAGGATGTCGCCGGCGAGATCGGCGACGGCGATTGTGGCGTGCGTCGCCCCAAAGTCGGCCCCGATCACCACCCGTGCAGTCGGATTCAGGGCGAACTGCGATGGTGGCCGTCCGCCGCTGGATGCCGCCCCGCCGGTCGGGCCGATCAGCCCGGTTGCGCGGAGCGCCTCCAGCCGGAGGGCGACAGTGGAGCGGGCGAGTCCGGTGATCGACGAGAGCTCGGCGCGGGTCCGCGGCTGCCCGTCCCTGAGCAGCTGAAAAATGTCGCTCGCGCCGACAAAGCCGAGCGTGCTGGGCTTTCTGGGGGGCTCCATACGGAAAGTAAAGCACATACTGTCGACGAACCGAATAGATTCGACTCACCGACCGACCACTTTTGCTTGTGCTTCGACTTAAGTCAGTTACACTCGTCACAGCGCGAACGGGATGAAGAGAAATTCATCGGCGCCGAACGCAGATCAAAGGAGATATTTCATGGCCAGTGGCCCGCTTTCCGTCCAGCTTTACACGGTGAGGGACGCCCTCGCGGCTGACCTTCCGGGCACGCTCCGTCGAGTCGCGGATCTGGGATATCGCAACGTCGAGCTCTTCGGTTTCGTTGACCTCGCCGACAAGTACAGCGAGATCCTCCCGTCCGTGGGTCTTTCCGCTCCTTCCGCTCATGCCCGTCTCATCGGACAAGACACCGCGGCCATTTTCGCCGCCGCACAGAAGATCGGTATCGTGACGGTCATCGACCCGCACATCGACCGCACCCTGTGGAACGATCGCTCCGACATCGAAAGGCAAGCGGCGCTGCTGAACGAGATTGCCAAGTCCGGCGCAGATCACGGTCTTCGCATCGGCTACCACAACCACTGGTGGGAGACCGAGTCCCGTATCGACGGGACCACCGCGCTCGAGATCTTTGCTGACGCCCTCGACCCAGCCGTTGTGCTGGAGGTCGACACCTACTGGGCTGAGGTCGGCGGAGTCTCCGCAATCGATCTGCTTGGTCGTCTCGGGGATCGAGTTCAGCTCATCCACGTCAAGGATGGTGCGGTCTCGCAAGATGACCAGGACCAGACCGCGGTCGGATCCGGCACGCTCGATGTGCTCGGGATTCTCGCCGCGGCACCACACGCCCTGCCGGTCGTCGAACTCGACGGCTTCAACGGGGATGTCTTCGACGCGCTCCGCGACAGCTTCAGCTACCTGACGTCGAACGGTGTGAAGGCATGAGCCGCGCCGGACGGGTCGGCGTCGGTGTCATCGGAGCCGGAGTCATCAGCTCTCAGTACCTCGATAACCTCACGGTCTTCCCAGACCTGGAGGTGCTGTTCGTCGCCGACATCGATCTGGACCGCGCGAGCGCGCAAGCGGCCAAGTACGGCATCCCGGGCAGCGGAACGGTTGCAGAGCTTCTTGCCAATCCGGACATCGAGATTGTCGTAAACCTCACCATTCCCGCCGCGCACGTCGAGGTGGCACTTCAGGCGCTGGCCGCAGGCAAGAACGTGTGGACCGAGAAGCCCTTCGCCCTCGATCGCGAGAGCGGTCGGAAACTGCTGGACGAGGCCGACCGGCTCGGGCTGCGTGTCGCGACCGCGCCGGATACCTTCCTCGGTGCCGGGCTGCAAACCGCCCTTCGCCTCATGGCCGAGGGAGCCATCGGAACGCCACTGACGGCCCTCGCACTCATGCAGTCCCCCGGGCCGGATTCGTGGCATCCGAATCCCGAGTTCCTCTTCCAGGAGGGCGGCGGACCGCTGTTCGACATCGGCCCGTACTATCTCACCACGCTCGTTCAGGCCTTCGGGCCGGTGCGAAGGGTGACGGCGGCCCAGTCGACATCCCGAGCGGTTCGAGTAATCGGATCCGGCCCGCGCGCCGGCACCCAGTTCGATGTGACGGTCCCGTCCCATCACAGCGCCCTCCTCGACTTCGAGAACGGCGCTTCCGCGCAGGTGATTTTCAGCTTCGAGTCGCATCGCAAGCGCACCGGATTCATCGAGGTTTCCGGCACCAAGGCAACCATCGAGTTGCCTGACCCGAACAACTTCGACGGTGACTCGGTGATCTTCGACGAGGCGAACGAAGACGGGAAGACCGTGGAAGCGGTTGGGTCCATTTCGAGCCGCGGTACCGGTGTGGCGGAGCTCGCGCAATCGATCCGCGCCGGCCGACCGGAACGGGCAGCGGGCGCGCAGGCATTCCATGTTCTCGACATCATGGTGTCAATTTCCGAGTCGGCTCGTCTCGGCGAGTCGGTTCCCATCACGAGCAGCTTCACCAAGGCTCCCCCGGTTCCTGAGGGCTGGGATCCCAAGGTGGCAACGCTGTGATGAGCCTCTGAGGTGGGATCGCGCACACCACTAGGGGTGGGATTTATTGGTGCCGGCTTCATGGCCACGGTGCACAGCCGGGCCGCGAGATCCGACGGTGCGATCCTCGCCGCCGTGGTCACCTCTGGCGGGGCGGGTTCTGCCCGCGTCGCCGAGGCCCTCGGGTTCGAACGCTCGTACGACTCGGCCGAGCAACTGCTGGCGGATGATGACATTCAGGTTGTGCACATCGTCACACCGAACGTCACGCATTTCGAGTTCGCCCTCGCGGCGCTCGATGCCGGAAAGCATGTCGTGTGCGAGAAACCGCTGACGACTAACACCGAGGATGCCCGGACGCTGGTCGCGGCCGCCGCGGGCGCGGGCGTGTCGGCCACCGTGCCGTTCGTCTACCGCTTCCATCCGATGGTGCGGGAGGCACGTGCACGGGTTCGCTCCGGGGAGACCGGCGCGCTGCTGAGCATTCAGGCGAGCTACCTTCAGGACTGGCTTCTCGAGCCTTCCGACGACAATTGGCGGGTCGATAAGAACGTGGGTGGCCCGTCCCGCGCGTTTGCCGATATTGGGTCGCACCTGTGCGACCTGCTTGAGTTTGTGACGGGCGACCACATCGCTCGGGTGCAGGCGGTCACCAAAACGGTGTTCGCCGATCGGGCAATGAACCGAACGGTGACAACCGAAGACCTCGCAGCAGTCCTGCTCGAGACTCGCGGCGGCGTCGTCGGCACTCTTCTCGTGTCGCAGGTCGCGCCCGGTCGAAAGAACCGACTGCAATTCGAGATCTCCGGAGCCGAGCAGACCGTTGAGTTCAATCAGGAGGATCCCGAGTCGCTATGGCTTGGGCGCCGTCAGGGTTCTCAACTGTTGCGCCGCGATCTCGAGTTGAGCGCCGATGCCATGCGCCTCTCGGTGCTTCCGCCGGGGCATCCGCTCGGGTATCAAGACGCGTTCAACGCGTTTATCGCGGACAGCTATGCGAACGTGCGCGGTGAACCGCGCGATGGTCTTCCGACCTTCGAGGACGGGCTGCGCGCCGTGATTATCACCGACGCAGTGCTCGAATCAGCAGCAACAGACTCATGGGTCGTAGTAGAAGAGGAATCCGCATGACCGACGATGTGAAGGCAGACCAGACGCATCCAATCACCCTGTTTACCGGGCAGTGGGCGGACTTGCCGCTCGAGGAGGTCGCCCGATACGCGAGCGAGTGGGGCTACGACGGCCTCGAGATCGCCTGCTCCGGAGAACATCTCGATGTGTGGCGGGCTGCGGAGGACAAGACCTACCTACAGGGACGCCTCGACATCCTCGATCGTTACGGACTGAAGGTCTTCGCGATCTCCAATCACCTCAAGGGCCAGGCGGTCTGCGACGATCCGATCGACTTCCGCCACGAGGCGATAGTCGGATCCCGGGTATGGGGCGACGGCGAAGCCGAGGGCGTCCGGCAGCGTGCCGCCGCGGAGATGAAGCTCACCGCGACAGTGGCGCGCAAGCTCGGCGTCGATACCGTCGTCGGGTTCACGGGTTCAAAGATCTGGCCGTACGTGGCCCAGTTTCCCCCGGTCCCCGCCGCAGTATTCGAGGCGGGATACCAGGACTTCGCCGATCGTTGGAACCCCATTCTCGACGTCTTCGACGACGAGGGCGTGCGGTTCGCGCACGAGGTGCACCCGAGCGAGATCGCGTACGACTACTGGAGCACTGTTCGCTCTCTCGAGGCGATCGGAAACCGGCCCGCATTCGGGCTCAACTGGGATCCGAGCCACATGATGTGGCAGGACATCGATCCGGTTGGTTTCATTGTGGACTTCGCGGACCGCATCTATCACGTGGACTGCAAGGACACTCGCTTGCGACCGAAAAACGGCCGAGCGGGAGTGCTGGGATCGCACCTGCCGTGGGGCGATCCGCGCCGCGGCTGGGATTTCGTCTCGACCGGGCACGGGGACGTGCCGTGGGAAGACTCCTTCAGAGCCCTCGAGTCGATCGGATACTCCGGCCCGATTTCTATCGAGTGGGAATACGCGGGCATGGATCGCCTGCACGGTGCTAAGGAGGCGATCGGATTCATCCGCTCGCTTCTGTGGAAGCGTCCTACGACGTCATTCGACGCGGCATTCAGCAACCAGGAATGAACGCCGAAGCATCATTGAAACGGAGGGGCCGCACGCAACACGAGTGTTAATCACTGCATCCGCATGAATTATGGGCTGCCGACCATCTGGTCTTGCCCGAGACAAGGAAGTCATCATGAAAATTAGAACCATTGCAGCAGTAGCAACGGTAGCGGCCGTCCTCGTCGCGACCGCCGCGTGTAGCTCGGGGGGCACGGCCTCCACGAGCAGCAGCGGTACCGCCGGCAAAACGCTCACCTACTGGGCGAGCAACCAGGGAACCAGCATCGCGAACGACACTGCGGTGCTCACCCCGGAGCTTGCCAAGTTCAAGAAGCAGACCGGGATCACCGTCAAGCTCGAGGTCATCGGATGGAACGACCTGCAGACGCGCATTCAGTCCGCTGTGACCTCAGGGCAGGCGCCCGACGTGGTCAACATCGGAAACACCTGGGCG
>JAUZFY010000169.1 GCA_030840185.1 Microbacteriaceae bacterium
CGACGGTCGACGGCGTGGTCTCGATCGACCCCGTGGCGCTGTCGTACATTCTTCGGGCGACCACCCCCGTGCAATTGGCCTCCGGTGACGTCCTGACGCCGGACAATCTCGTTCCGTTCCTGCTCAACCAGGTGTATCAGCGGATCAACACGGGGCACGCCCAGGCGGACAACGCCGCACAGGATGTGCTCTACGGCGAGGCGGTCTCCGCGACCTTCGCGAAGCTGTCGGGTGGTCCGCTCGATCCCAAGCTTTTGATCGCGGCTCTGCAGCAGGCTCACACCGAGGGCCGAATCAACTACTGGAGTTCACATCCAGCCGAGGAAGCCGTGCTCGTGAAGGCGAACCTGAATGGGGGACTCCCCAAGAGCGGCGCCAAGACTGACCGGGTAGGTGTCTACTTTCAAGACAACGTGGGGTCAAAGCTTAACTTCTACCTCAACCAGACCGTGCGCACCGAGCAAGCCGTGTGCCGAGCCGACGGGCGCGAGAGCTACCGAATCGGCGTGGACCTGACCAACTCGATACCTACGACGAACACAAAGTCGCTGTCGCCGGCAATTCTGGGCAATTGGCAGGTCGATAAGCTGAAGCCCGGTGTGCAGCGGCTGTACGTGTACGTGTACGCGCCGCCCGGTTCGCAGATCATGGGAGCCACGATCAATGGTGCCCCGGCCGCTTTCGACCTCCTGAACGACGAGGCGTACCCGGTTGCGCGGTTGCGCGTGTCGGTGGACCCTGGTGCCGCGGCGACGATGACCGTCGACATCACCGCGAAAAAGGCTGGTGTGAAGACGCTCGCCGCTCAGGTGACCCCGATGGTCAATAACACGAACATCGTTTCCGCGCCGCTGGATTGCGCCACGGTCGCAGGCAAGTAGGCGACGCCTACTCGATGTGGGCCGACGGGCGGGTGGCGGCGAACGCCCTTCGCCAACTCAGCTCACGCGACGCCTTCACCGAGCAGACCACGAAGGTGAGCCAGCCGAACTCGACGAGCAGCGAACTCTCGGCGAGCCCGGTGACGAGCAGCACAACCAGAACGAGGGCCGGCCAGGCGTAGACGAAGCTGCGCTGCCTCGACGCCAGAAGCCAGGACCGGATGAACGCGAGTCCGATGAGGAACACGAACGCCAACAGCCCGATCAGGCCGAGCTGAAACCATACGTCGAGGTAGGAGTTGAATGCCGAATTCGGCACCACACCGGCGCCATCCCGAATGGAGGCAAACGGGGGAAGGGAAGTCCACCAGTGCCCGGCCCAGCCCCATCCCTCGAGCTCGTGCGCCGGAATCAGCAGCCGGATGGACCGCCAGATTTGCAGTCGCTTGTTGAGCTCGGCGCTCGCACTGAGCGCGTTGATGATCGGGGTTCGGGCGGCCCACGCGACGATCAACACGGTGACCGTCGTGGCGAGCAGGCCGATCTGCCAGAAGCGCTTGCGCTCCGGCGTGGCGCGGCGCAGCCCGTACAGGGCGAGGGCGGCGAGAACGACGATCACGAAGGTGCCGAAAGCGATCGGCGACCGGGCGAGCAGCAGGGTGACGCCGGCGAGCACGAGGGAGCCGACCGCGCGCGATCGCGGCACCGATTGCGTGCGCAGTTCCGTTCCGAAGGTGACAATCGCGACGAGCGTCACGATGCCGAGTTCGTTTCTCGTGCCGAAGATGCCCTGGATTGGGCCGAGTTGCGCGAGAGTCCCCTGGATCGCGAGGAAATGTAAGGGGGAGTCGACGAGGAGGCCGGAGAAGATCTCGAGCACGATGGAGAGGACGAGGGCACCGCGCAGCACATCGCCGAACGCTCTGGCGATTTGGATCGTGTCACGGATGAGCGCGACATAGATTCCGAGCATTGTGACGCCGAGCAGATAGAGCACACTGCCGAGGCTGGCCCAGTTGTACTGGCTCCAGAACACGGAGGTGGTCGCCCAGCCGACGAAAATCAGCAGCGAAATCGGCAGCAGTCCGTGCCACTCGATGGTTTCCCGTTGGGCGATCAGCGACCCGGTCGCGAGCAGCACGAGGGCGCCCGTGATGGCCAGCGCCCCGGGCCATCCGATGAGCTCCTGAAGCAGCAGAGCGCCGATCTCGGCGCCGATTATCGTCTGGGTGAGCGCGGCCGAGAACCGCGGCGATCCCAGAAAATATCGGGCGATGACGAAGCCCGGATGCTCGCGGCGCGCGTTCACCGGCGGCTCCGCAGCGACAGCGGGGCGCGCGCCTCCGGCACGGATTCGAGCCCGAGCGGAGTCAGCTTGGTCTTCACCGCCCAGATGACCAGCAGCATCCACCCGCCCTCGAGCAGGATTCGGCTCTCCGCGATGCTCTGCACGAGCTGCGCGGTCAGAACGAGCACGGGCAGCATCGCCACCCAGGAGTAGGTACCGGGCTGACCGGGAGCGGTGACCACCCGGTCGACCGAGAGCAACCAGGAGCGCACGAGGGTCGCGAGCACGAGGGCGGCGAACACCACCAGCCCGATGATGCCGACCTGCAGCCACACGTCCAGCCACGCGTCGTGCGCGTGCGGCGGCTGCACTCCGCCGGCCTTGTGCAGGGTGTTGAACGGCGCGATCCACACGATCCAGTAGCCCAACCAGCCCCAGCCCGCGCCGGGACGCTGCTGGGCGAGGGCGATGACCTCTTTCCAGATTTCCGCGCGGCCGGTGAGGTCGGAACTTTTGCCGAGAACGCTCAGGATGCGGTGCTGCGCCAGGAAGGCCGAGACCGCGAGCACGGCGACCACGGCGGCGATCCCGCCGTAGGTGAGCGCGCGGGCGCGGGGAGTGCGGGCCAGCCGCACGAGCAGCGACGCAATCGCGACGACAATGACGACCACGAGCGCGACGATGATCGTGGCCGATTGGGTGAGGCCGATGGTGACCACGGCAACGACGAGCCAGAACCAGCCCCAGCCGCGGCGAACGTCCCTTGCGGCCAACTGAATGGCGAAGACGATGAGCCCGATGAGCGCCGCCATGGCGAGAAGGCTCGAGTTGCCGAGGATGCCCTGGATCTTTCCCGCCTGGAACAGCAGGTCCCGTGACCAGTACAGAAGCTGGGCCGGGTGGGCCACCGGGGCGACCCACACCGGGTAGATCGGGTGCCGGATGATCG
>JAUZFY010000171.1 GCA_030840185.1 Microbacteriaceae bacterium
TCGACCGCACAGTGTCTGCCGTACCCGTTTCCGCGGCCTGATCTGCCGCATCGGCTGCACGGCCGTCCTGGTTCGCAAGCCCCTGCCGACACGTCGGTGGTGGAACCTATGCTGAGTCAGTGGCGAACAACGACCTGGGAGCTGACAGCTCGATGACCGACGACCGCGAGCTCCGAGATGACGACACTTTCGAGGGGGGCCTCGCCGGCGACGAGCTGGCGACGAGCCGACTGACGATCGAGCAGGCCGGGGACGAAGCCGCCTCGGTCACCGCTCGCATTCTCGAGCTTCGCGACGCGTACTACGAGCGGAACGAGGTGCTCGTCGACGACGCCGAATACGACGGGATGTTGCGTCGCCTGCAGGACCTCGAGCGGCTGTTCCCCGAACTGCAGAGCCAGGACTCGCCCACGCAGACCGTTGGCGGGCGGGCGGAGACCACCCTGTTCAATCCGGTGCGGCACGCGGAGCGGATGCTCAGCCTCGACAATGTCTTTTCCATCGCCGAATTCGAAGACTGGGCGGCCAAGGTTGAGCGCAACTCCGGCCGCCGGGTTGACTACCTGTGTGAGCTGAAGATCGACGGGTTGGCCATCAGCCTCCGCTACGAGAATGGCGTGCTGACCACCGCGGCGACCCGCGGCGACGGTGTGGTCGGTGAAGACGTGACCGAGAACATCGCGTATGTGCCGAGCATCCCGACCAGACTGGCCGGCTCGGGACATCCTCCGATCGTGGAGGTCCGCGGGGAGGTGTTCTTTGAATCGGCGATCTTCGAGCAGCTCAATGCCGACCAGGTTGCGGCCGGAGACCGGGTGTTTGCCAATGCGCGCAACGCGGCATCTGGGAGCCTGCGTCAGGTCGCGGAAAACAAATCGGCGCCAGCCCTCGAACGCATGCGCAAGCGGCTCGGGCGGCTCAGCATGCTGGTGCACGGCATCGGGGCCTGGCCGAATCCGCCGGTCGCATCGCAGTCCGAGATCTACGGGCTGCTGAAGTCCTGGGGGTTGCCGACAAGTACGCATTTCCAGGTTAAGAAAACCGCGGCGGACGCGGCAGCATTCATCAAATATTTCGGCGAGCATCGAGACAGCGTCGAGCACGAGATAGATGGCATCGTCGTAAAGGTAGACGAGCTCGAACTGCACAACGAACTCGGCGCGACCAGCCGGGCTCCGCGCTGGGCGATTGCCTATAAGTACCCACCGGAACAGGTGAACACGAAGCTGCTCGACATCGTCGTCAGTGTCGGCCGAACCGGGCGCGTTACCCCGTTCGCGGTCATGCAACCGGTGCGGGTGGCCGGTTCCGTCGTGCGGCAGGCGACCCTTCACAACCAGGACGTGGTCAAGGCGAAGGGCGTGCTGATCGGCGACACCGTCGTCCTGCGAAAGGCGGGCGACGTGATTCCCGAGGTGCTCGGGCCGGTAGTCGAGCTCCGGGACGGGTCCGAGCGTGAGTTCGTGATGCCGGAAAACTGCCCGGTATGCGGCACCCAGCTCGCCCCGGCCAAGGAGGGCGATGTAGATCTTCGGTGCCCAAATTCGCGAAGCTGTCCCGCCCAGGTCCGCGGAAGAGTCGAACACGTCGGCAGCCGCGGGGCTCTCGACATCGAGGGTCTCGGCGAGGTCGGGGCCGCGGCGCTCACCCAACCTGACTACCCCGAGCAGCCGCCGCTCGTGACCGAAGCGGGATTGTTCTCCCTGACCATGGCTGACCTCTTCCCGATCAGGGTGCGGGTGCGCGACAACGAGACCGGTCTGGTAAAGCTCAATGACGACGGCACCGAGCGCATGGAGACGCCTTTCCGTCGGAGGCGGAGGAAGACGGGGAAGGACGCGGATCCCGCCTTCGATCCCGCAGGCGAGGCCTTCGCCGGGGACGAGCAGTTCGTTCCATCGACGGCCGCGGTCAAGCTGCTCGCCGAGCTTGAGAAAGCCAAGACCAAGGACCTGTGGCGGATGCTCGTCGGGCTGAGCATCCGGCACGTCGGACCGGTGGCCGCTCGGGCGCTTGCCAGCTACTTCGGGTCTATCGAGGCCATTCGTCTCGCGTCCCGCGACGAACTAGCCGCGGTGGACGGAGTCGGAGGGATTATCGCCGACGCGCTCATCGACTGGTTTGCGGTGGACTGGCACGCGGAGATCATCGAGCGGTGGACCGAGGCCGGAGTGCGGTTCCAGATTCCGAATCATCCAGGCCCCGGGGCCGCCGTCGCGGCAGGCGGGCCGCTCGAAGGCATCACGGTCGTCGCCACCGGTAGCCTCGAGGGGTTCAGCCGAGAGGGCGCGCTTGAGGCGATCATGGCGGCCGGAGGCAAGGCCGCATCGAGCGTCTCGAAGAAGACGGACTACGTGGCGGCGGGTCCCGGTGCCGGCTCCAAACTGACGAAAGCCGAGGCACTCGGGCTGCGTATCATCGACGCGGCGCAGTTCGCCCGGTTGCTCGAACTCGGGCCAGCGGGGTTGGACACATAGGCTAGGCCACGGGGATGAGGCGGGAGCTCCGCTAGGAAATGCCTAGGTTGGCACGCGTTTTGCCCCCTATATTAGGGTAGTACTCAGTTTTCCGTTGCTCACGGTTCGACGAGGCTCCGTACCCAACGATTGGATATCGCCTACTTGCTGTTTGATGCTGCAGCATTTCTTACTTCGTCCGGGGCCCTTAGCGGGGTTGCGGAGTCGTTTGTTACGCATGAAATCGGCCAGCAGATCTACTCGAACGTGGTCCTCGCAGACCCGTCCGCTCGGCAGCCTTCCGGGTGGGAACCGGCGCTGTCCGGCACCCAATCGACCGGTCATTCCGACGCGAACCATACCCTTGCTGCGCCAGTGAACCCCGCGTCCCTGGCGTCGCTGAGTGGAAGCGTCCTGCTTCAGGACCT
>JAUZFY010000191.1 GCA_030840185.1 Microbacteriaceae bacterium
CCTCGAACAAACTGCTCCATTCGGTGACGCTCGCCAAGAGCAGTTCCGCAATCATCACGGCAACGAACAGCAACCTTCCCATCACCGTGAGCAACCAGCTCGACTGGCCGGTGACCGTCTACGTGACGGTGCGGTCTCCCACCGGCATCCTCTCCATCGCCAACGAGCGAGTCGAACTCACGATCGAGGCGCAGTCTCAGGCGAAGGCGAACGTTCCGGCCCGATCGAACGCAAACGGCAACGCGACACTCCGGGTCTCGCTCTCGAGCGCTACCAACGTGTCGATTGCTGGCCCTGTCCCCCTCAACGTGGATGTGCAAGCCGGCTGGGAGACCGCCTTCACCGCCGTGGTCGCGGTGCTGTTGATCGGCGTCTTCGCCTTCGGCATCTACCGCAACATCGCACGGCGTCGCAAGACGAAGAAGGCACGGGACGGCACCGTGCCGGACCCGGATCCGTTGGACCCGGCACCCGAAGCGACGCCGGAAGCGCGGAAATCGTGACCGACGCCCCGGGACTACAGGGGAACCAGGACCTTCCCCCCGAGCAGGATCTGGTGGACGACGCCATCGCCTCGAGCGAGACGGGCCGTGCGAGCGCGATTCTCGCCGCAGGCACGATCGTTTCTCGGGTACTCGGATTCGCGCGGGGCGTGGTTCTTGCCCTGGCGATCGGTCAAGTCTCGAGCGCGAGCGCGAATGCATTCGGCGTGGCAAATCAGCTTCCCAACAATCTGTACGCGCTCGTTGCCGGTGGAGTTCTTAGCGCGGTGCTCGTGCCGCAGATTGTCAAGGCGGGCCTGCACTCCGACGGCGGCGAGAAATTCATCAACCGGGTGGTCACCCTCGGGATCGTCGTGTTCGCGGTCGTCACCGTGGCCGCGACCCTCGCCGCACCGGCACTCATTGCCCTGTACACCCGTCAGGATGGCGGCGGACAGGTTGGATTCAGCGCGCACACTATCCAGCTCGCGACGGTTTTCGCCTACTGGTGCCTCCCGCAAATCTTCTTTTACGCCCTGTACAGCCTGTTAAGCGAGGTGCTCAACGCCCGTCGGATCTTCGGCCCGTTCACCTGGGCCCCCGTGCTCAACAACGTCGTCTCGATCGCGGGAATCGTCGTGTTCATGCTCCTGTTCGGCGGCGCCTCGCAGAACAGCAGCGTCGCAGTGTGGGACTCTGGCCGGATCGTGCTGCTCGGCGCCACAACGACGTTGAGCGTCGCGGCGCAGGCTCTCGTGCTGTTCCTGTTCTGGAAACGGGCCGGCTTGCGATTCCGTCCGGACTTCCGCTGGCGCGGCGTGGGGCTCGGCGCCACGGGAAGGGCCGCCGGGTGGCTCTTCGGTATGGTGCTGGTCACGCAGGTTGCGGGCGTGTTCCAGACCCAGGTTTCCACGCTGTCGCCCACCGCGGGAGTTGCGGCCCTTCAGAACTCGTGGCTCATCTTCATGCTTCCGCATTCCGTTGTGGCAGTCTCCATTGCCACCGCATATTTCACCCGGATGAGCGGCCATGCCAGCCGCGGGGACCTCGATGCCGTTCGCAACGACCTGTCGTCATCCCTCCGCTCGATCGGACTGCTGATCGTCTTCGGCGCCGTGGCCCTCGCCGTCGTCGCCTTTCCGTTCGCTCGGGTCTACGAGAGCGAGTTCTCCCATGCGGCCGCCATGGCCGCCGTCATCCTCGCGTTCCTTCCGGGCCTGATTCTGTTCAGCATGCTGTTCGTGATTCAGCGCGTGTTCTATGCACTCGGCGACACGCGCACACCGTTCTTCATGCAGTGCATCCAGGCCGCCCTCTTCATCGTCGGGGCGCTTCTGTGCACCACCCTCCCTCACGACTGGATCGGCGTCGGCGTCGCCGCTGTAACCTCCATAGCCGGTAGCGCCCAGGCCCTCGTCGCCATCATGCTCGTTCGCCGCCGGCTCGGGGGAATGGATGGTCGGCTGCTCGTCGTTCGCCACCTGCAGTATCTCGGTCTCGCGCTGGTCAGCGGGGCCGTCGGCGCCGGCGTCGTGCTGCTACTCGGCGGCTTCCGGGCCGACGGATTCGCGCAGTCCAGCCTCCTCGCGGCACTGCTCACGATAGTCGCCGCCGGCACCCTGATGGCGGCAGCGTATTTCGGCCTGCTCACCCTGTTCCGCAACCCCGAGCTGGCCGCCGTGACGGGCACGCTCACGGCTCGTTTCCGCCGCGCAGGCTGACCAACACGCGAAATCCGCGCGCGCACTCAAGCGGCCCGGAGTTCCGGAATAGTGTGTCCCTAGGATGTGTTGTATCCCGCTGTGGGCCGTGCATTCGGCTCGCACACCAGCCAAGGAGATATTCCAGTTGCGCCAGACCATCATTATCGGCTCCGGTCCTGCCGGCTACACGGCCGCCATCTACGCGGCGCGCGCGAAGCTTGAGCCGCTGCTCATCGCGAGCTCCGTCGAGGCGGGCGGTGAGCTGATGAAGACGACCGAGGTTGAGAACTATCCCGGCTTCCCGGAGGGCATCCAGGGCCCCGACCTCATGATGGCGTTCCAGGCGCAGGCCGAACGGTTCGGCACAACGGTTGTGCTGGACGATGTGACCGCACTCGACCTGACCGGCGAGGTGAAGAGAGTCACTCTCGGCAATGGCGACGTGCACGAGGCGCTGTCTGTGATCTTCGCCACCGGATCGGCGTACCGCAAGCTCGGCCTCGAAGAGGAGGAGCGCCTCAGCGGCCACGGAGTGTCCTGGTGCGCGACCTGCGATGGTTTCTTCTTTCGCAAGAAGACCATTGCCGTCGTCGGCGGCGGCGACTCGGCCATGGAAGAGGCGACCTTCCTGACGAAGTTCGCCGACAAGGTATACGTCATTCACCGCAACGAGAATTTGCGCGCCTCCAAGACAATGCAGGACCGCGCGTTCGAAAACCCGAAGATCGAGTTTCTGTTCAATCAGACCGTCGAGCGCATCTACGGCGACGAGACGGTCACCGGCCTCGGGCTGCGGAACACCGTAGACGGAACCGAGCGCACGCTTGATGTGAGCGGATTGTTCGTGGCAATCGGCGCCGACCCTCGCACCCACCTCGTTCACGGCGTTCTCGACATCAACCCGGACGGCACCATCGCCGTCGAGGGTCGCAGCTCCCGAACGAACCGCCCCGGCGTGTTCGCCGCGGGAGACGTGCTCGACCCGACCTACCGGCAGGCTGTGACCGCCGCCGCCTCCGGCACCGTCGCAGCCCTCGACGCCGAGCATTATCTCGCGTCGCTCCCCAAAGACCTCCTGGCGACGGCGATCGGGGAAGCCACGCCCGATGCCGTCCCGGCCTGACGCTCACGAATCCAACGAAAGAGAGAATTTAATGTCAAACGCCAAAGATGTAACCGACGCGAGCTTCCAGGCCGACGTCCTGGACTCCGAAAAGCTCGTGCTTGTCGACTTCTGGGCCGAGTGGTGCGGCCCATGTCGTGCGGTCAGCCCAATCCTCGACCAGATCGCCTCGGAGCACTCCGACAAGATTCAACTCGTCAAGGTCAACGTTGACGACAACATGGAGATCGCCGCGAAATACCAGATCACCTCGATCCCGGCGATGAAGCTGTTCAAGGCAGGAGAGGTCGTCAAGACCGTTATCGGGGCCAAGCCGAAGCCCGCTCTCGAGTCCGACTTCGCCGAATGGCTCAAGTAACGAGGCAATAGCTGGCCACAGAACCACGCAAGAGGGCCGCCCACCGCGAGGTGAGCGGCCCTCTTGGGTACCACGGCTATCCTTGAGTCTTCACCTCATCGCTCGACCCTGGAACAGCCATGACAAACGCCGGAACACCGTCTCGCCCCGACTCTGGGACAAATCTCGACCCCTGGTACGGCCTCTATGCCGATCGCACCGCTGGATTGAGCGCATCCGAGGTCCGAGCGCTTTTCGCGGTGGCCTCCCGTCCGGAGGTGGTCTCTCTCGCCGGGGGCATGCCATTCGTCAGCGGTCTCCCCGCCGAGCTGGTTGCGGGCGCGTTCGAGCGGATGATGCGCGACAACGGCCCGCAGGCGCTCCAATACGGCTCGGGGCAAGGAGTTCCGGCCCTGCGCGAACAGATCCTGGAAGTGATGGCGCTCGAGGGCATTCGGGCGAGCGTCGACGACGTGGTCGTGACCACGGGATCCCAACATGCCCTCGAGCTCGTCAGCAAGCTCTTTCTGAACCCCGGCGACGTCGTGCTGGCCGAGGGTCCGAGCTACGTAACGGCGATGGTGGTCTTCAACTCCTTCCAGGCCGACATCAATCACGTCCCAATGGACGAGTTCGGGCTGATTCCCCAGGCGCTCCGGGAGGCAATCGCCCGCATTAAGGCGGCAGGCAAGACCATCAAGTTCCTGTACACAATCCCGTCGTTCAGCAACCCGGCCGGAGTGACCCTCACCTGGGAGCGTCGCCTCGAGGTTCTCGAGATCTGTCGCGACAACGAGATTCTCGTCCTCGAGGACAACCCGTACGGCCTGCTGTACTTCGACTCGCCGCCACCCCACGCCATGAGATCAGTCGACGAAGACGGGGTGATCTACCTCGGAACCTTCTCGAAGACGCTCGCCCCCGGGTTCCGGGTCGGTTGGGCCCTCGCGCCGCACGCCATTCGGGAGAAACTTATTCTTGCGAACGAGGCCGCGGTGCTGTCCCCTAGCTCATTCAGCCAACTCATGATTTCCGAATATCTCTCGGCCGCGGACTGGAAGGGACAGATCGACACCTTCCGAGGTATTTACCAGGAGCGTCGGGACGCAATGCTCTCCGCCCTCGCCGAATTTCTCCCCCAATTGCGGTGGACGGTTCCGGGCGGCGGCTTCTACGTGTGGGCGACGCTGCCCGACAACATGGATTCGAAGGCCATGCTGCCCCGGGCGGTCAGGGAACTCGTCGCCTATACGCCGGGGACGGCGTTCTATGCCGATGGAAGTGGTCGAAACAACATTCGCTTGTCTTTCTGCTACCCCACGCCGGAATTCATCCGGGAGGGCATCCGTCGACTGTCTACGGTAATCAACGGCGAGATCGACCTGCTGAACACCTTCTCGCAGACCACCCCACTCGCGACCGTCCCACTCAAACAGGGCATCGCAAGCCCGCCATCCAACATCGGTTGAGCCAATCGTGACCAATAATCCCACTCGAACCGTCGTCGTCCTCGCCGGCGGAATCTCCCACGAGCGCGACGTGTCGCTTCGGTCCGGCCGCCAGGTGGCAGATCGACTCCAGGAACACGGAATCACGGTCATTTTGCGTGACCCGGATGCCTCGCTGCTCTCCTACCTGGCCGCCTCGCCTCCGGACGTGGTTTGGCCCGCGCTGCACGGCGCAAGCGGAGAGGACGGGGCACTTCGCGCGCTTCTCGAGTTCGTCGGAGTCCCTTACGTCGGTTCCCAGCCGGGCTCCGCTCGCCTCGCCTGGGACAAACCGACCGCCAAGTCGCTCGTGGAGCGCTCAGGGGTGCCGACCCCGCCGTCGATCGCTCTCTCGCGAGACGCGTTCCGTGAGCTCGGCGCGTCAAGCGTTCTGGACTGCGTAACCTCGAGGCTGCCGGTTCCCCTCGTCGTCAAGCCCGCTCAGGGAGGGTCGGCCCAGGGGGTGACCCTCGTCGATGATCGCGCCGACCTGCCGCGCGCGATGGTCGATGCCTACACGTATTGCGACGTGGCGCTGGTGGAGCAACGCGTCGTCGGCACCGAAATCGCGGTCGGGATCATCGACACCGGCGATGGCCCGGTGGCGCTCCCTGCGGTGGAAATCCAGCCGCTCTCCGGCGTCTACAGCTTCGAGGCCCGCTACAACGCCGGTGAGACCCGGTTTTACACACCCGCTCGGCTGAGCCCCGAGGTGAGCGCCGCCGCCGCCGACGTCGCCCTCCGCGCCCATCGCGCACTGGGGTTGCGTCACCTCTCCAGGGTCGACCTCATCATCGATTCCTCCGGCACGGCGTGGTTTCTGGAGGCCAATGTTTTGCCAGGGCTCACCGAAACCTCGCTGCTCCCCCTCGCGCTCGAGGCCGCCGGACACGACCTCGGCTGGGTCTACTCTGCCCTCGCAGAGGCGGCCATCCACGAAGCGAACACCTGAGCCGTCCGCGTTCCTAAGTGTGTCGCGTTCCTAAGTGTGTCGCGTTCCGTGAGTGTGCTCCGTTCCTGAGACCCAACCAGATGCACTGAATCGTTTCTCCGGAGGAATCCGACTTTCAGCGCCGTCCTCCCGGTCAGACGGGGCATTTCCGGACGAACCTCCGGAGAAGCGAAGCCCGAAGCAAGAGAGACGGGTGCAAACGGAGATGGTGCGAGGGGCGAGGGCAACACGGGCCGAGCAGGCCGCGAAAAGGCCTCCCATCAGGAGTTTCCCTGATAGGAGGCCTAGGCAACTAATCGAAAAGCCGCCTACCCGAATCCGGGCTCGTTGAGCTCGGCCAAGATGCGATTAAGATCGGCGACCGTGGCGAAATCGATGACTATCGTTCCCTTGCTCGAACCGAGGTTCACCTTGACCCGGGTGTTGAGCCGGTCTCCCAGTCGTCCCGCAATCTCGTCGAGCTGTCCCTGACGGCGACCCGCGCTCGGGCGCGGCGCGCGGGCAACCTTCGTCGAGACGAGCACGGCGGCGGCCTCCGCTGCCCTCACGGACAGGTCCTCGTTAACGATCTTGTCCGCGAGGCGCTCCATGGTCGCCTCGTCGCCGGCAGAAAGGATCGCCCTCGCGTGCCCGGCGCTGAGTACCCCGGCGGCCACGCGATTCTGAACCGCCGTCGGCAGTCGCAGCAAACGAATAGTGTTCGTGATCTGCGGACGAGAGCGCCCAATCCGCGCGGCGAGCTCATCCTGCGTGATCCCGAAGTCGGCGAGCAATTGCTGATACGCCGACGCCTCTTCGAGTGGGTTGAGGTTCGCGCGATGGAGGTTTTCGAGTAGTGCGTCGCGCAGCATCGCGTCGTCCGC
>JAUZFY010000207.1 GCA_030840185.1 Microbacteriaceae bacterium
CGCTCAACTTCGTCACCGGATTCCTCGTGACATTGCTGCTTGTCTGGTACGTCATGCTGCCAACCGGCGGCGCCGGGGTGTCCGTCACCTGTTACTCCGGCTCGTACACCCCGGCGCCAAGCGGCCGACTTGGCTGCCCCGGATGGGGGTTAGGAATCGACCCGCTGTGACTGCAGCAGAGCATCCAACCGCTCGAGTGATTCGGTCGCACCACTCTCCATGCCCATCGCCACCATCCCGTCCCGGTCGGCCACGGACTGGTAGACGGAGGTCTGGGTGAGCGTGGTCACCCCGTTTTTCTCGTCGAGATCGAGGGTCTCGAGTAGAACGTGACGCTCCGGAAGCCCGTCGAACTCGAAGGTCTGCACGACCTGCCGCGGGGCATCCACGACGTGGTAGATCCCGTGGAACGCGAAATCGTTGCCGTCCTTGTCGCGCTGAACGAAGCGCCAGGCGCCACCCTCGCGCATTTCCATCTGCTGGATGTCGGTGGTGAGGTCGCTCGGACCCCACCACTTGCCGATGAGTTCCGGGTCGGTCAGTACCCGGAAGACGAGCTCTCGAGGCGCGTTGAAATCGCGGGTCATAACCACTTGCTGCGCGCCCGGTTCGACGATGAACTGTGTTTTTGGCATTGGGATTCTCCTTTGTGATTAGTCGTCGGTGTCGGTGTCGGTGTCGGTGTCGGTGTCGGTGTCGGTGTGGTTGTCTTTTTCGGTTTCGGTCTTGAGGGTGTCGAGAACGGTGTCGAACCGGTCGAAACTCTCGTCCCAAAAGCGGCGGTAGTTCTCCATCCACATGGTTGCCTTCTTCAGCGTGGCGACCTCGAGGTGACTCGGTCGCGTGGTTGCCTTCCGATTGCGCGAGATGAGTCCGGCATCCTCGAGCACCCGAAGGTGACGGGAAATGGCCGGAAGGCTCACGTCGAATGGTCGCGCCAGCTCGGCGACGTTGGCGTCTCCCGTGCTGAGGCGAGTAAGAATTGCCCGGCGGGTGGGGTCACCCAGCGCCGCGAACACTCTGCTCAACTCATCAACTGGCATTTGTAACCATTCCCTTTAGTAACCGATATGTTAAATATGCGACGGTGAGCAGCCGTTGTCAACCCCCGATAACGCCGAAAACGCAGGAGATTCACCACCGTTGGCGGCGCGCCGACGCGATACCCGTCTTCCGGTGGTGAATGTCCTGCGTTTTGAGTGGGGCGGGGATCAGTACTCGAAGCCGAGTTCCTCGGGGTAGTCGCCGAGCGCGCTGAGGTTCTCCGCTGCCCGGCGCAAGTGGGCGAGCGTGAGCCCGAGAACTCCCGGTCCGAAGCTCACCCGGGCGACCCCGAGCTCGGCGAGCTTCTTGAGCGGCACGGATGTCGGGTTCGAGATCACAGCGACCGGCCCGTTCACGTCGCGCACGGCTCGTTCCACCAGACCCTCGGTCGGCAGCCGAAGCACGAAGATGCTCGTGGCGCCGGCATCCAGGTACCGGTTGGCCCGTTGCATCGCACCAGCCCAGTCGGCCGGATTGCTCACGAGGGAGTCGACGCGTGCGTTTATCGCGAGCGGAACGCCGGCCTCGTCCGCTGCCCTTCGGGCGGCGGCGACTCGGGCAGCCGACGACTCGATGTCGCGGAGCGGTCCGGATGCCGACTCGAGCGAATCCTCGATGTTGAGTCCCGCGGCCCCGGCTTCGATCAGTCGAGCGACGTTGTCCTTCACCCCGGCCGCGTCCACGGAGTAGCCCTTCTCGAAGTCAACCGAGACCGGAAGGGCGACCGCCGCGGCGATGATCCGCGCCGATTCGAGGGCCTGCTCAACAGTCAGCCCCTCGTTGTCCGGAACGCCGTGGGTGAAGCTCACGGCGTGGCTCGCGGTCGCGAGCGCCTTGACGCCCCGCGATCCAGCGACGATCCGGGCGGTGACGGCATCCCAGATGTTGGTAACGACTAGCGGGTCGCCGGGGACGTGCAGCGAGGTGAGCACGGCGGCCTTGTGTGCGGTGTGCTGAGGTTCGGGGGTCATGACTTTAGCCTGACACGAACCGACCGAGGTGTCCGCTATTTCGCCCGTGCCCCCACCGGAATCAGCAAGAGCAGGCCGGCGAGCAACACGATCACGATGCCGAGGATGCCCCAGTACTGGGCGTGCGAGACGGCGACGAAGATCGAAAACAGGAGCGGCGCGAGAAAGCTGACCGCTCGACCCGTCGTGGCGTAGAGGCCGAAGACCTGACCCTCCCGCCCGGCCGGAGTGAGCCTGGTGAGAAAGGTTCGGCTCGCGGACTGCGCCGGACCGACGAACAGGCACAGCACGAGGCCGCCGATCCAGAACGCGCCCGACCCGAGGTCGTGGGCGAAGAACACTCCGAGCCCCGCGACGATTAGTCCGACGAGGGAAACGACGATCACCGGCTTCGCGCCGAACCGGTCGTCGAAGAGGCCAGAGATCATGGTGCTCACCCCCGCAACGACGTTGGCGGCGATCGCGAAGATGATCACCTGGCTGCTCGTGAAGTGGAATGTGCCTTGGGCGAGGATGCCGCCGAAGGTGAAGACTCCGACGAGCCCGTCCCGGAACAGCGCGCTCGATATGAGGAAGAGCACCGTCTGCCGGCTCTCCTTCCACAGCGTCGCGATATCCCGAAACAGCACGACATAGGACTCGAAGAAGCCCACGCGCACCCTGCGATTGGCCGAGGAGATCTCGGGCACCGTTAGCAGGATCGGCAGGGAGAAGGCGAGCGTCCACAGGGCGGAGATCACCGCGATAATCCGGATGTTGAACCCGTTGGCATGCGAGAGGCCGAGGAACCCGCCCGAGCCGGCCGTGAGACCGACGAGGCCGAGAAGCACGAAGAGCAGGAGGACGATCCCGCCGAGGTAGCCGGCCCCCCAGCCGAGGCCACTCACCTTTCCGACAGTCTTCGGCGTCGACACCTGCACGAGCATCGCGTTGTAATTCACCGTTGCGATCTCGTAGAAGATCGTGCCAACCGAGACGAGGCCAACGCCGAGAATGAAGAATGCCGGCTTGCCCTCGACGAAGAAGAGCAGTGCGGTCATGAGCACGACCACCCCGGTGTTGATGCCGAGCCAGAGTTTGCGGCGCCCCGACGCATCCGTCCGCTGCCCGAGCACCGGGGCGATGAGCGCGACGATCACGCCGGCGATGGCGAGACCGAAGCCGAGGCTGGAGGTGAGGGAGGCCTCGGCTGAGGAATATGCCTGACGTGCCACGCCGTTGGTGTCGGTTTCCGCGTCCCGTGCCCTGGCCAGTGCGGGGCCAACGAAGTAGCTGCTGGTGAGGTAGACGGTGAAGACGAAGGTGGTGATGACGGCGTTGAATGCGGCGCCGCCCCAGTCCCAGAACGCCCACGCGACGACCCATCCACGCGCTATCCGCTTGCCCTCTTGCAGGTCGAGTGCGGCGACGGGGATCGTTCCGGTCTCGGCTGGCCGCGGAACCGTCGCGGCCGCGGAGAAGCCGGCGTCGTCGCTATTGCCGGGGGGAGGGGTGTCCGTCATGAATCACAGGCTAGTGGTCGCCTGTGAAGTCGCGAGTCTAGTTAACATGGTGCGGTGATGACTGCCACCACCGACCTGGTAACGCCCACGCCCATGGCCGAGAACCTTCCGCTGCGCGAGCGGCCCGCTGACGTGGTCTTCCTCGTGATCTTCTCGCTCTTTATTGTCACGTGCGTGATCAGCGACTCGGTCGAGGGGCTCGGCCTTCCGCAGGTGGCGAACTCGACGAACCTGCTCGTGCAGTGGAACTACACCTACTCCTCCACCTTCGATCCGCTGTACCAGGCGCATCCGCTCTGGCTTCGGTTCATTAGTGGCACCTCGGCTTTCGTCTACCTGCCGTTCTACGTCGTGCTGATCGTCTCGCTGGTCAAGGGCTTCAACTGGATTCAGCTATATGCGGTGATCTACGCCACCATGATCATTTCCCTCACCGGAATCCCGATCTTCGGCGTGGAGTTCTTCGGCGCGCCGGGCGAGCGCACGCCCAACCCGGCCGGGTTTTTGGCCTATAACGGTCCGTACGTCCTCTTCCCGTTGCTGCTGCTCATCCGGATGCGCAAGCCGCTGCCCTTCACGCGAAAGTTCTAGGCGGCCTCGAGCGCAATCAGTGGGCCACTCGAACGGCCCGAATTTGGGCAGTTGAGTTGAGTTGACTCAACTTTTTGGTTCGTGACTTGACAAAGCCAGGCGAGGGTTTCAAACTTGAGCAAGTGAGACTCAAGTCTCTCCCAGACCACACGCGACACCGCCACAACGCAAGGAGATTGAGCACATGGCTCGAGCAGTAGGAATTGACCTTGGGACCACCAACTCGGTGGTCTCGGTCCTCGAAGGTGGAGAACCCCACGTCATCACAAACGCCGAGGGATTCCGCACGACACCGTCCGTCGTTGCGTTCACCAAGGATGGCGAGGTCCTCGTCGGTGAGACCGCCAAGCGGCAGAATGTCACCAACGTCGACCGCACCATTTCATCGGTCAAGCGGCACATGGGCACGCACTGGACCGTGGACATTGATGGCAAGAAGTACACGGCGCAAGAGATTTCGGCGCGAATCCTTGGCAAGCTCAAGCGCGATGCCGAGCAGTACCTCGGAGAGCCCGTCACCGACGCGGTCATCACCGTGCCGGCCTACTTCAACGACGCTGAGCGTCAGGCCACCAAGGAGGCGGGTGAGATTTCCGGTCTCAACGTGCTCCGCATCATCAACGAGCCGACCGCCGCCGCGCTCGCTTACGGTCTCGACAAGGGCAAGGAAGACGAGCTCATCCTGGTCTTCGACCTCGGTGGTGGAACCTTCGACGTTTCCCTGCTCGAGGTAGGCAAGGACGACGACTTCTCCACCATCCAGGTGCGTTCAACCGCCGGTGACAACCGTCTCGGTGGCGACGACTGGGACCAGCGTGTAGTCGACTACCTGGTCAAGCGCTTCAAGGACTCGACCGGCGTGGATGTGTCCTCAGACAAGATCGCGAAGCAGCGTCTCAAGGAGGCCGCGGAGCAGGCGAAGAAGGAACTCTCGAGCTCGATGAGCACGAGCATCCAGCTCCCGTACCTCTCTCTCACCGAGAACGGCCCGGCAAACCTCGACGAGACGCTCACCCGGGCCAAGTTCGAGGAACTGACCGCGGACCTGCTCGCCCGCACCGAGAAGCCGTTCCACGACGTCATCAAGGAGGCCGGAATCAAGGTCTCGGATGTCGCGCATGTCGTGCTCGTCGGTGGGTCGACCCGCATGCCAGCCGTCGTTGATCTCGTCAAGAAGCTCACCGGTGGCAAGGACCCGAACAAGGGAGTCAACCCGGACGAGGTCGTGGCCGTAGGGGCTGCGCTGCAGGCCGGCGTGCTGAAGGGTGAGCGCAAGGACGTTTTGCTCATCGACGTGACGCCGCTCAGCCTCGGAATCGAGACCAAGGGTGGCATCATGACCAAGCTCATCGAGCGCAACACGGCCATCCCGACCAAGCGGAGCGAGACGTTCACCACGGCGGACGACAACCAGCCGTCCGTTGCGATCCAGGTCTTCCAGGGCGAGCGCGAGTTCACCCGCGACAACAAGAACCTCGGAACCTTCGAGCTTCAGGGCATCGCTCCGGCACCGCGCGGCATCCCGCAGGTAGAGGTCACGTTCGACATCGACGCGAACGGCATCGTTCACGTCTCGGCGAAGGACAAGGGCACAGGCAAGGAGCAGTCGATGACGATCACCGGCGGATCCAGCTTGTCGAAGGATGACATCGAGCGCATGGGTCGCGAGGCCGAGGAGCACGCCGCCGAGGACAAGCAGCGTCGGGAGACCGCCGAGACGCGGAACACCGCCGAGCAGCTTGCCTACTCAACGGACAAGCTCATCAAGGACAACGAGGACAAGCTGCCCGAGGATGTCAAGACGGACGTTCAGGCCGATGTTGACGCGCTGAAGAGCGCACTCGCCGGTGATGATGACGACGCGGTAAAGGCCGCCTTTGACACCCTGAGCGAGAGCCAGCAGAAGCTTGGGCAGGCGATCTACTCGCAGGAGCAGGCCGCACCGTCCTCCGACGCCAACCCGGACGAGCAGCCGACTGCCGCCCAGGACGACGAGGACATCGTGGATGCCGAGGTCGTCGAGGATGAGCCCGAGGACCAGCCACGGGGTAAGAAGTAATCCATGGCCTCCGATAAGAAACCACGCAAGGGCGGCCCGGAGAATCCGGAAAACCCCGAGGGCGCTGGGGAGTCGCAGAATGCGGAGAACCCGGCTAGCCCGGAGGAACCCGACGCCGCGACGGCAGCCGAGGACCTGATCGAGGCCGAGGGTCCGGACATCGAGACATCGTTCACGGACGAGGATCTCGCCTTCCTGGCGGGAGACTCGACCGGGGCCTCGACGGCGGAGACGCCTCAGGAGCTCGACCCCGCCATCGAGATTCTCGGCGACCTGAAGCGAGTGCAGGCCGAGTTCGCCAACTACCGCAAGCGCGTCGAGCGTGACCGGGAGGCGAGCCGCGAGGCGAACATCGCCGAGGTGGTCAAGTCGCTGCTTCCTGTTCTCGATGATCTCTCGCTGGCCGAGACGCACGGCGATCTGACAGAAGGCCCGATGGTCGTCATCGTTCAGAAGCTGCGCGCCGGACTCGAGAAGCTCGGCCTCACGGTCGTTGGCGAGAAGGGCGACGTGTTCGACCCGCATCAGCACGAGGCTCTCGTGCAGCTTCCGACCCCCGGGGTCACGGTCAACACCGTCGCAGACGTGATCGCCCCTGGGTACAAGATCGGCGAGCGCTTGCTTCGACCTGCCAAGGTAGCCGTAGCCGTTCCCGCAGAATAGAACTGAACCGGCACGCTGATCGAGTAGGTCGGCATGGCAACAAGTACCGCTGATCGAGTAGGTCGCTCAGCGACTGCATCGAGATCTCTGGAAATCGGGGTCTCGATACAGCCGCGGGCGGCCGACTCGACCGGCGGAGCAGCAAAGAGATACCGCCGATCGAGTAGGTCGGCATCGCAATAGAGTAGGTCGGCATCGCAACAAGTACCGCTGATCGAGTAGGTCGCTCAGCGACCGTATCGAGATCCACCGCACCAGCCCAATCAACTCAATCAGCACCGTACGAAAGGAGGCGCCTGTGGCAAGCCAAGACTGGTTTGACAAGGACTTCTACGCCGTTCTCGGCGTCTCCAAAGATGTTTCCGCGGCAGACCTGAAGAAGGCCTATCGCAAACTCGCCCGCAAGTATCACCCGGACTCAAACCCGGGGAACGCGGGAGCGGAGGCGAAGTTCAAGGAGATCAGCGAAGCGCACGCCGTGCTCGCCGACCCAGAGCAGCGCCAAGAGTACGACCAGATGCGCGCCATGGGCCCCGGTCGGCCCCGCTTCACCTCGGCGGCGCCCGGCCAGAACGGCGGCTTCGAGGATGTCTTCGGAGGCATGTTCGGCCAGGGGGGCTCACGGGCAGGCTCGCAAGGCGGCTTCGAGGACATCTTCAGCGGGATGTTCGGCGGCGGCGGATTCGGGCAAAGCACCGGAGGCTTTCGTGGCGCGAGCGGCCCGACAAAGGGACGCGACCTCGCGGCGAGCACGACACTCGATTTCCTCACTGCCATCAAGGGCGACACCGTCAAACTTCGGCCCGCGGACGGCAAGCCGATCAGCGTGAAGATTCCGGCCGGCGTCAGCGACGGACAAAAGATTCGGCTCAAGGGCAAGGGCGAGCCCAGCATGGATGGCGGGGCGCCGGGCGACCTGACCCTCACTGTTTCCGTTCGGCCGCATCCGGTGTTCGTGCGGGACGGGCTCAACCTTCGAGTCGACGTTCCGGTCACCTTCACCGAGGCAACGCTCGGGGCCACGATCGAGGTGCCGACCCTCGGCGGCGAGCCGGTGAAGTTGCGGGTCGCAGCTGGCACGCCGTCCGGCCGGGTCCTTCGCGTTAAGGGACGCGGTGTGACGACGACCAAGGGCACCGGAGACCTGCTTGCGACGGTGCAGGTTGCGGTTCCCGGCCACCTGAGCGCGGAGGCGCGAGAGGCCCTCGAGAGATTCGCCGCCCTGCAGCCGACCGAGAACCCTCGCGCAGAATTGATTGCGAAATCGAGAGGGTGACGCCGTGGACGCCAACGAGCCGGTCTTCGCGATAGCGGTCGCGGCCCAACTCGCGGGAATGCACCCGCAGACGCTGAGGCAATACGACCGACTTCAATTGGTGAGCCCCAAGCGCACGGTTGGCCAGTCTCGCCGCTACTCCATGAGGGATGTCGCGCAACTGCGGGAAATCGCTCGGCTCGGTGCCGAGGGCGTGAGCCTCGAGGGAATCAAGCGCATCCTGCAGCTCGAAAACCAGGTTAGCTCCCTCAATCACCGGGTGCGGGAACTTGAAAGCGCCATAGCCGAGGCACTCCTCAGCCGTCCCGGGTCACGGGTCTTCGCGGCGGACGAGTTGGGCGGCGTAGTGTCCATCAAGGCAGGCACTCGTGCCCGACGAAACACGCAGGTCGTCGTCTGGCGGCCGCTCGACCACTGAACCTGTCGACATTTTTCGCCCACCCATTTTGCTAGGAGCCACCATGACGGATGATCAGCCGCAGGTGCCGCAACCGGGGGCCCCCGGAGCGCAGCAGCCGTACGGTAGCCAGCCGTACGGTCGGCAGCCCTCTCCGCCGGCGTACGCACCACGGCAGGTTCGACCGCCGCTGACCCGCGAGGCCCGTCGAGGGGCGACCGTTGCCGGCAGCGTCGGTTTCGTTCTGCTCAGCCTCGGCTACGCCATGGTTGCGATCAGCGCGGTCATCGGTTGGTTGAGCTGGTGGTCGATGGCGCACGCGATGCGGCCTGCCGGTGCCTGATCCCGGCGCAGGCAATGCCGCAGCGCCGAAGTTTGATCTGGGCAGCTT
>JAUZFY010000254.1 GCA_030840185.1 Microbacteriaceae bacterium
CCCTGTGGCGACCGTCGGCCTGTCGAGCCTCGCAGGCGTCGCATTCGTTCGCGCGGCGCACTGGCGACCACCGTCGCCGGCGGGCGAATAGGCGGCGGACGACTAGGCCGGAACTTTCACTGCGAGCGCTCCGGGGTCGACCCAGGCGTGCACCGACTTAGCCTCGCCGAACTCGTCTCCGTCGAGCTGGAATTCCTGCGGGGTATCCACCGTCATCTTGAGGTCCTTGCCCGTGGCGTAGAGCACGTCCTTGACGTCAGCGGTGAGGTCGATGATTGACCGGCCGAGAGCGCTCTTGCGCAGGACGCCATTCTCCCAGGTCACCTTGTTCCACACCTTGAGCCAGCCGAACGGTCCGCTCGGCCTGAGGGCGGCGATGTCGAGCATGCCGTCGTCCGGTTTGGCATCTGGAATGAGCAGGATGCCGCCCGGCAGAGCGCCACAATTGCCGACGATGATCGTGTGCACGCTCGTGACCCGCTCGCTCTCGCCGTCGATGCTGTAGCGCAGACGCACCGGCTTCAGATCGGGGAGCGCTCGCATCCCGGCATCGAGATAGGCGAGCCATCCGACCGCCTTCTTGAGCTTCGGATTGGTGAGCGCAATCATCTTCGCGTCGAGTCCGAGACCGGCCATGACAAGGAAGGCGTGCTCTTCCGTGTCGTCGTTCTCGCGAACGATAGTGGCGACGCCGAGGTCAATCATGCGATCGGTTCCGGTGAAGGCCGCCCCGATCGATTCGACCTGATTCGTCAGGGTGAGGTTCAGGTTGCGGGCCAGCAGATTGCCGGTGCCGGATGGAACGAGCGCGATCGGCACCTTGGTGCCGCGCAGCGCTTCCGCGACGGCGCGCACGGTGCCATCTCCTCCCGCGGCGAGCACGACCGCGGCGCCGCGGTCGATCGCCGTCTTAGTGATTCCCTGCCCAACGTCCTCGACCGAGGTGGGAAACCATTGGGTCTCGGCCCAACCGGACTTTCGCTCCGCCGCGCCGACCTGACGTTCCAGCGCCTTGAGGTCCACCTTGATCGGGTTATAAACCACGGCAGCGTGCCGCTCGGCGGCTTCGGGGGAGGCTGGCACGTGACCTACGGTACGGCATAGCTCAATAGACTGGCTTGCGTGATTGATCCGCAGCTTCTTCGAGACAATCCCGATCTTCTTAAGGCCTCACAGAGAGCCCGCGGTGAGTCTGTCGAACTCGTCGATATCGCGCTCGCGGCAGACCTGAATCGTCGGGGTGCCATCGCCGAGTCGGAAAGCCTGCGCGCGACGCAGAAGACCCTCGGCAAGCAGGTGGCTCAGGCATCCGGCGAGGACAAGTCGGTGCTCCTCGCGAAGGCGCAGCAGCTCGCCCTCAGGGTGAAAGATCTCGCCCAGCTTGCCGCCGATGCCGAAGTGGAATTCACGCGCTCGGTTCGGGGCATCGCCAACCCGGTGATCGACGGTGTGCCGGCCGGCGGGGAGGAGAACTTCGCCACGCTTCGCGAGATGGGGGAGCGGCCGGTCTTCGATTTCGAGCCACGCGATCACCTCGAACTCGGCGAGAAGTTGCGAGCCATCGACATGGTGCGCGGCGCGAAGGTGTCGGGCAGCCGCTTCTATTTCCTTCGGGGAATCGGCGCTCGCCTCGAGATCGCGCTGATGAACATGGCACTCGACAAGGCCCTCGCCGAGGACTTCGAGCCGCTCATTACTCCGACACTGGTTCGTCCCGAGATCATGGACGGTACCGGATTCCTCGGCGCGCACGCCGACGAGATCTACTACCTGCCGGCGGATGACCTCTACCTCACGGGCACGAGCGAGGTGGCGCTTGCCGGGTTCCACTCCGGGGAGATCCTCGACCTCTCGGATGGGCCGCGCCGCTATGCGGGCTGGTCCACCTGTTACCGGCGTGAGGCCGGCTCCGGCGGTAAGGACACTCGCGGCATCCTGCGCGTGCACCAGTTCAACAAGCTCGAGATGTTCAGCTACGTGTTGCCCGAGACCGCCGAAGCCGAGCACGAACGGCTCCTCTCGTTCCAGGAATCGATGCTGCAGGCGTGCGAGCTGAGTTATCGCGTGATCGACGTGGCGGCGGGGGATCTCGGCTCGAGTGCTGCCCGCAAGTTCGACATCGAGGCGTGGGTGCCAACCCAGAACGCCTACCGCGAACTCACCAGCACGAGCAACTGCACGACCTATCAGGCGAGGCGTCTCGACATCCGCCACCGCACGGAATCCGGCAAGACGGCAGCAGTGGCCACGCTGAACGGAACGCTCGCGACGACGCGGTGGATCGTCGCCATCCTCGAGACTCATCAGCAGGCGGACGGTTCCGTGCGTGTGCCGGAAGCGTTGCGACCGTACCTCGGAGGGCTGCAGGTCATGGAGCCCGTGCAGTGAGCGACCGTTGGCTGATCGCACTCGACATCGATGGAACGCTTTTGCGAGAAGACGGCGTCATATCGCCTGACGTCATCGCCGCCGTTCAGCGCGTGCGGGACCTCGGGCACGAGGTGATGCTCGCGACGGGTCGTTCGGTCTCGATGACCCTTCCGATCCTCGATCGATTTGAGATCACGCCGCGCTACGTCGTCTGTTCGAACGGGTCGATCACGCTCAAACGCGATCCGAACGCTCCGACCGGGTACTCCCGCGCCGCGGTCGACTCGTTCAATCCGTCGGAAGTGTTGACGACAATTCGTGCCACGCTCGAGAATGCGAGTTACGCGGTCGAGGACGAGACGGGACTCTACCGATACAGCGGGTATTTTCCGGACTCATCGCTCGGAGCATCCAGCGAAAAGGTCTCGTTTGACGAACTGCTCAAGCACGCGGCCACCCGGGTCGTGGTGATCTCTCCTGAGCACCAGATCGAAGAGTTCCTGTCGATAGTTGAACGGATGGGTCTGCACAAGGTGACCTATAACGTCGGCTGGACGGCGTGGCTCGACATCGCTCCGGACGGTGTCAACAAGGCGACGGCGCTGGAGCGCGTGCGTGGCTGGCTCGACATCCCGCGCTCCCGCGTTCTCGCGATCGGTGACGGACGGAACGACATCGACATGCTCCAGTGGGCATCCGAACGCGGACGGGGAGTCGCGATGGGCCAGGCTCCCGACGAGGTGCTCGCCGCCGCTAACGAGGTCACCGCGACGGATCTCGACGACGGCGTTGCCGTGTTGTTCGCGACCCTCTGATCCGCAGGCGGTTCTGCTCGCGGCGGAATCCGTCCGCCGGAGTTTGGTACAGTCATGCTGTCGTATGGAGGGCTGTCCGAGCGGCCGATGGAGCCAGTCTTGAAAACTGGTGGGCAGAAATGTCTCGTGGGTTCGAATCCCACGCCCTCCGCTCTTTTGCTGGAGTCCGAGCAACGCCTGATTCTGTGGGTCGAGTAGCGACCGAGTCTGTGGGTCGAGTGGCGACCGAGTCTGTGGGTCGAGTGGCGACCGAGGGACGAGGCCGGGTATCGAGGCCGGGTTTCGCTCCCGGGGTCTCGATACGCTCGCTGGCGCTCGCGACTCGACCCGCGGGTGTGGTTGGCGCTCGCTAGTCGACCCGCGGGAAGTTGGCGCTCGCTACTCGACTTGCGGGTAACCCGTTCAGAGCTGGCGGAGCATCGCGCCGTGTGTGGCCAGAAGGTGGTTGCGGAGACCCGCGTCGAATTCGTCCCACGCCTCGATCTCGATACAGGTCAACAGGTGCCGATGTTCGGTCACAATGTCATTGGCGCGTTCGCTCGTAGTGGCAAGGCCCCGAGAAATCATGAGGGCCTGCCGTTGGCGCAGCCGATCGTAGAACTCCAAAAGGATAGGGTTGCCACCGGCTTCGACGAGGTGTCGGTGGAAGTCGATGTCGAGGTCGACGAATCCAACGAACGACCCCTCTTTGAGGCGGTTCTCTTGTTCCGTGATGATGGCTTGGAGAGCTCGGATCAGCTCGACGCGAGCCTCAGGCGACACACGCCGCACCGAGGAAAGCTCGAGGGTGTACCGGGCGTCCGCGATGTTCTGTGCTTCGTCAGCACCTATCTCCCGTACCAGCGCGCCCCGTTTGGGGAATACGGTGATCCAGCCCTCGTCTTGCAGACGGAGAATAGCGGCGCGCACGGGAGTCCGGCTGACACCGAGTCGAGCAGCCAGGTCGTTCTCACTGACCATGGTGCCGCTGGCGAGTTCTCCGGAGGCGATGGCCGACCGGATCTCATGATGCGCGCGTTCCGCTGCGCTGACCTGCGTAGTCATCCTTGACGCCCCCTGTGTAGAATCCTAGATGTATCCAAGTTGTGCTAATTTTGAGTATAACCACTTCCATTGCGGCTGCAAGGCCGGATCAGACGACTCCCCAAGCGCGAGTCGTGCAAAAGGAGAAAGACTATGAACACTACCGCTGCCGCTTTCACGACCGCTCGCGAAACCAAGCTTGTGGCCCGTATCACCTCCGACCAACTCATCGGTGCTCTCGACGCTCCCGTCGGATCCGCAGAATTCCTTGGCGTTCTCGCCCCCTCCGGGCTCGGGTCGCCCGCGCACTTCGTCGGCACGCGCGTCGACGGCCAGGCGCACGAGGACGTCGTCCTCGTTTACGGCAGCGGTAGCCGCGCCGTCACCAGGACTTGGGCTAAGTCATTGGAGTCGACCAACGAGGTCGTGTACGCGCTGGTCTCGGATACCTCGACTTCCGGTTACGTCTCTCGCTGAGATTTCCGGCCGCTCGCTACTCGACCTGAGGGGTTCTGTGGGTCGAGTAGCGATGACCCGACAGATGAGCCCGCGTATCGAGACCTCGACTGGCGGGCGCCATAGTGCTCGCCCGCTGCGCATCGCGACTTACGCAGTTAGGTGTTCGAGCGGATACTGACGGCATGTCATGGTGGAGGCGACTGTCCGGCCTGCGTCGGTTCCTTCTGATCGGGCTAGTCGTGTCGCTCCTGGGTGAAGCCGGCGCGTTCACCTGGAGCTACCCGTGGTGGCCATTTAGCATCGTCGGTTCTGTGCTTGTGCTCATCGCGTTCTTCTTGTTGGTCCGAGAGGGGCCGCGTTCCCCTATTCCCGCCAGGCCGGACCTTACTCCCGACGAATTTCAGCGCCAAGATTGAATAGCGGCCAAGCTCTAGCGAGCCCGGAATTCCGCCGGTCGAGAATCGACCGGGAACATCGACCGGGAACAGAGCCGCGTGTCGAGACTGGGGCTACATCGTCCGCGGTCTCGATACGCTCGCTGCGCTCGCTAGTCGACCCGCGGAGAGCTCGGCCCGGCGTCCGGTCTCGCTCTGCTTGCTGCTCGCCCTGGGGGAGGGTGGGGCTGGGTGCTGCCTGGTTGTTAGGGGCTGGGGCGGATGTGGGTGGCGGGTTGGGTGCTGTAGCTGTGGGTGGTGGGGGAGGTCCAGTGGAGGTTTCCGTGGCGGTCTTGGGTGACGTTCCAGTGGGTGTGGTGTTTTTGTTTGTGGTGTTTGGGGCACACGTGGGCGAGGTTGTTCCAGGTTGTTTCGCCGTGGTGTTGCCAGGCTGTGGTGTGGTCGATGTCGCATCGGCGGGCGGTGGTGTGGCAGCCGGGGTAGCGGCAGGTTTCGTCGCGAAGTCGGAGCCAGGTGCGCAGGTCGGGTGGGATGGTGTAGCGGTCGCGTCCGACTGAGAGGACGGAGCCACTTTCGGGGTGGGTGAGGATGCGCATGAGGCTGGGGGCTCGGGCGGTGAGGTAGTAGGCGGTGCCGAGGTCGATCGGTCCGTAGCCTTCGAGGGTGGCGGGTTCTGTTTCGTGGCCGAGGAGGGTGAGGGCGGGGACGGTGATCAGGACTCGGGCGCGGATCCCGCGGCCGAGGCAGGCCCGACCGGAGGAAATGTCACCGTCATTGCCGTCATTGCCGTCATTGGCGTTGCCGGGTTTTTCGGTGGTCTCGGCGATGCCGTTGATGAGCAGTTCGGTGAGGGTGTCGGCGCGTAGTTGGGTCAGGGTGCGGGGTTCGGTGGGGCCGGTGCCGGTGGTGGCGATGTCGGTGAGCCGGTTGTAGGCGGCGTGGGCGGCGACGGCTGGGAGGTAGGCGGACAGCCAGGCCATGCCGTCGCGGGCGGGGGTGAGGGTCACCTCGCGGTTGTCTGCGCATTGGCTGTGGCGGGAGTCGATGGTGTCGGGGTGCAGGCTTTCTCGGAGGCGGTGGGCCTTGCGGTCGAATTTCGATACCGTCAGGGCCAGTGCTGCGGGAAGCGCGGCGTGTTCGAAGGCCTGTCGGCTGTCTTCGGGGAGGCTGAGGGCGTGGTCGATCATCACTTGCGCGTGTCGGTAGGAGATTGTCCCGGTGTCGAGGGCGGTCAGGGTGTCGGGCAGGTCGCTGAGCAGGGTCGCGCTTTCGGCGATCAGGGTTTCGGTGCTGCGTTCCGGTAGGCGCAGGGCGCACGCCAGTTCGGAGACGAGCACCCGCCGGGCGACCGCGGTGTGGCTCCACCGCCGCACCGTGGCGGGGTCTTCCATGGTGAACGCGGTCGCTTCGCTGAACCGTCGGGTGTGGTCGATGAGTCTGGCGCGCTTTGCCGCGCCGGCTGCTAATTGCCGGTCGCTGTCGGCGACGGCGTCGATCAGGGTTCCCAGCATGTCGAGAGCGGATGCTTCGGACAGCGCCGCCGGGCCCGGGAGACCACTAGCTGGGAGAACGGTCGAGGCGGTGGAAGCAATAGAGGCGGTGGGAGCAATAGACGCGGTGGGAGCAATAGACGCGGTGGGAGCAATAGACGGGTCCGCACCGGATCCGTTGAAGGCGGCCTCGCCCGCGATTGCCGGCGCGTCACCCTCGGGAGAGACGACTGTCAGCGCGCCCTCTCGAGGCAGGACAACCGCGTCGTTCGAGGGGGCGGAGAGTGCTTCCATGGCAATACTCAACACCCAACCACCGACATTCCGGCCGCAGAATCAGAGCGTCCCGGCAGGGTGATACCGGCGGGTCGAGTAGGGCGCGCAGCGCCGGTGCCCGTTGGTCGAGTAAACGCGTGCAGCGCCGGTGCCGAGAGACGCCCCCTGCGGCATCCGGGGTCTAAATACGCTCGCAGGCTCGCTACTCGACCCACGGAATCACCCGACCCCGGAAGCTACTCGACTCACGGAAGGTCTCGATACGCTCGCAGGCTCG
>JAUZFY010000262.1 GCA_030840185.1 Microbacteriaceae bacterium
GGAGGCGATCGCGATCTTCCGCGCCGCTGCAGCCGACTCGACCCTCGGCGACTCGCCAATCGGCGACTCGGCGATGACCCATTCCTGGCTCATCACCGGTCCGCCCGGATCCGGTCGGTCCAACCTCGCCTACGCCTTTGCTACTGCGCTGCTCAGCCCGGGCACACCGGAGGGTGACGAGGCGACTCGCCGACAGGTCGCCGCGCGCACCCACCCCGACCTTGGAGTTCTCACCACCGAGGGCGTCATCATCAAGATGGAGTCCGTGCGGCAGGTCGTCGCCACCTCCAATTTCTCCCCGTCCGTATCCCGCTACCGGGTCATGGTGATTGAAGACGCCGACCGGATGCAGGAGCGAACCTCCAACGTGTTGCTCAAGGCCCTCGAGGAACCGCCGCCGCGCACGGTGTGGATCCTCTGCGCGCCGAGTGAGGCCGACCTCCTTCCGACCATCCGGTCGCGGGTGCGCACCGTGCGATTGAGGATTCCGGATGTCGCGGAGGTCGCCGATCTCATCTCCCGCCGGGACAACGTAGACATCGCAACGGCAACCAGGGCGGCAAGGGAGGCGCAGAGCCACATCGGCATGGCGCATCGCCTCGCGACCAACGAGGATGCTCGGCGCCGGCGCGAGCAGACCATTGAAACGGCCCTCGGCATCCGCTCCGTCTCCGGCGCGGTCGTCGCCGCGGCGCGTCTCCTCGAGATCGCGGGCGAGGACGCCAAGGCCATCACCGAGGAACGGGATGCCGAGGAGAGGGAGCACGCCCTTCGTTCTCTCGGCATCGAACCGGGTGGCACCATCCCGCCCGCCCTGCGCGCCCAACTGCGGAACATGGAGGAGGACCAGAAGCGCCGGGCGACCCGAAGTCTGCGTGACGGCATCGACCGCATCATGGTGGACCTGCTCTCGTTGTACCGCGATGTGTTGCTTCTGCAGCTCGGGGTGAACACCGAGCCGATCAACCTCGCCATCCACTCGAAGCTGATCGCCGCGAGCCAGGCATCGACCGCCGCCCAGACACTCGCAACCATGGACGCCATCGCGACCGCGCGCACACGCATCGAGGGAAACGTCACTCCGGCGCTCGCCCTCGAGGCGATGCTCATCGCGGCCGCCCGGTAGGAGACAGCTTTGAATTTACGTCGCCGCACTATGCGGGTCGCGGTGCTCGCTGCCGCTCTCGCGGTTGTGCTTCCCCTGAGCCTGTTAACCCTGAGCGGATGTGTCAGCTCGTTCCTGCCGAAGACCCCGAGCTTCACCTCCACGCCAACCAACGAGAAGGTTGCCGCCGACCTCCAACCGTTCTACAGCCAGGTGCTCAAGTGGACGTCGTGTGAAAGCGGCCAGTTCCAGTGCACGACGGCGAAGGCGCCGTTGGACTGGAAGAACCCCGCATCAGGCTCAATTGATCTCGCGCTGATTCGCAAGACCGCGTCCGGCACCGCACTCGGCTCACTTCTGGTGAACCCGGGCGGCCCCGGCGGCTCGGGCTTCAACTTCATTAAGGACAGCCTCGACTACGCCGTGGATGCGAAACTGCGCCAGAGTTACGACGTCGTCGGCTTCGACCCGAGGGGGGTCAACAAGTCCTCCGCGGTGAAGTGCTACGACAACCCCAAGCAGATGGACAGTTTCCTGTTCGGCGTCTCGACGAATCCCTACGGGTCGGATGCCTGGATCAACGATCAGCGCGCCAATAGCGCACGTTTTGCCGCGTCGTGCCAGAAGTTCACCGGGAACCTCCTCGGCTTCGTCGACACAAACAGCGCCGCGCGCGACCTCGACCTTCTGCGCGCGGCACTCGGGGACAAGAAGCTCAACTACCTCGGCTACTCCTACGGCACCCTGCTCGGGGCAACCTACGCCGAGCTGTACCCGCACAAGACGGGGCATCTGGTTCTCGACGGAGCGCTCGATCCCAAGACAACCAGCCTCCAGGTGAGCGAAACACAGGCGAAGGGCTTCGAGAGCGCATTGCGCGCCTACCTCGCCGATTGCAAGACCGGAAAGGGCTGCCCGTTCACCGGAAGCGTTGACGCCTCGATGAGCGACGTTCGAGCGCTGCTCGACGGCCTCAACGCGAGTCCACTGCGCAACTCCGACGGGCGCGAGCTCACGAGCAGCGTCATGTTCAACGCGATCATTTTCCCGTTGTACAACCCGTCGAACTGGCCGTACCTCAATCAGCTGTTCACGAGCGTGAGTAAGGGTGACCCGAGCGTCGCGTTCCAACTCGCCGACGCCTACTACAGCCGCAACGCGAACGGCACCTACAAAGACAATTCGACCGAAGCCTTCATCGCGATCAACTGCCTTGACTACGCGAGCGGATCGACCACCGACGCCACCCTGCAGGCCGAGGCGGCGCAGCTCGTCAAGGTCGCGCCGGTGTTCGGCGCGCAACTCGCCTACGACACCTCGTGCGCGTCCTGGCCGTTCCCGCCGACCCGGATTCGCGAGGCGATCACCGCCGCGGGATCGGCCCCGATCATCGTCGTCGGCACCACAAATGACCCCGCGACCCCGTACGTGTGGGCGCAGGCGCTCTCGAAGGAACTGCAAAACGGCCACCTCGTGACCTATCAGGGCCAGGGGCACACCGCCTACAACAAGTCGAATTCGTGTGTAAACGACGCCGTGGACAACTTCTTCATTGATGGCACGGTTCCCCAGAAGGATCCCCACTGCTAAACGCTCGCCGTCACACTGTCCTTTCCATCGCCGCTGCCGCAGTTCTGCTGTTGAGCGCTTGCGTGCCGTCGACCGCCGGCGCCTCGATGACATCGAGCCAATCGAAGCCGACCGGCGAGAGCGTGCCAGCCGTGCTCGCCCCGTACTACCACCAGATCCTCACCTGGAAGGACTGCGGCAAGTCGCAGCAGTGCGCAACCGCGGTCGCTCCGATGGATTGGAACCATCCCTCGCGCGCCACCGACATCTCGCTCGCCCTCACCCGGGCATCCGCGACCGGTAAGCGGCTCGGCTCGCTCTTCGTCAACCCGGGCGGGCCTGGCGCATCCGGTTACGACCTCGTGCACGACGACCTCAACTTCGCCGTGAGCAAGACCCTGCAGACGAGCTATGACGTGATCGGCTGGGACCCCCGCGGGGTTGGACGCTCGACGCCGGTGAAGTGTTACGACAACAAGGGACTCGACAACTTCATCTACGGGGTAGCCAAGAACCCGGTCAACAGCCCGTTGTGGGTGACCGAGGTGACCGAACAGGCCAAGGACTTCGCCGCGGCCTGCCTGAAGAACACCGGTCCGGTGCTGCAATATGTCGATACCCAGAGCACGGTGCACGACCTCGACATGCTGCGAGCGGTAGTCGGTGACACGAAGCTCAACTACCTCGGCTACTCCTACGGCAGCGACATCGGCATGTACTACGACGCGCTCTTCCCGAGCAAGGTCGGCCACCTTGTGCTCGACGGCGCGACGGATTCCACGCTGTCGATCTTCGACGTCGATCTCGCCCAGTCGAGGGCCTTCGAAGACGAGCTGAAGGCGTACCTTGCCGCCTGCCCGACGAGCAAGGGCTGCCCGTTTACGGGGTCCGTCGCCGACAGCCTTGCCACCATCTCGGCGCTCTACGACCGGTTGACGGTGTCGCCGATCGTGTCGCCGACCGGTCGCATCCTCGACAACAACGTGCTCGACACCGCCATCAACTCAGCCCTCTACGACCAGTCGTCGTGGCCGTACCTCAGCGACATGTTCACCGAGATCAACCAGGGTGACACCGACACCGCCTTCGTGCTCGCCGACTCCTACAACGGGCGCAATCCGGATGGCACCTACAAGGACAACTCGACGGTCGCCTTCCTCGCCATCAGTTGCCTCGACTATCCCGTCGTGACCGATCCCGCGGAGCTTGCCCGGGAGGATGCGCTGCTGGTCGCGGCGGCACCGACACTCACGCGACCATCCGTCATCGGCGACGTCACGTGTGAAAACTGGCCGTTCGCCAATCGCACACCACCGCCGGTGGTGACAGGCAAGGGCAAGGCGCCGATTCTCGTGCTCGCGTCGACCGGCGACCCGGCCACGCCGTACCAGTGGGGTGTCGCGCTGTCCAAAGAGCTCGTTGGGGCGCGTCTGGTCACGAGGCACGGTGAGGGCCACACCGCCTTCAACCGCGGAATTCCGTGCATCGACAACACGGTTAACCGGTACTTCGTCACGGGAGCCGTTCCGTCGAAGGACCCAAACTGCACGGGCTAATTGCAACGGTTTGTGCAAACTTGCAGCGAGTGCAAGAATGTAGGTATGACGATCGAGCATGCGGGACTGCGTGAGCGAAAGCGAATTGCCACCCGGCGAGCTATCGAGCTTGCGGCACTGCGGCTCGTGGCGGAAAAGGGCCTGGACAAGGTGACTGTTGACGAGATCAGCGGGGTGGCCGACGTCTCCCCGCGCACCTTCTTCAACTACTTTCCGTCCAAGGAATTGGCGCT
>JAUZFY010000267.1 GCA_030840185.1 Microbacteriaceae bacterium
GACGGCTCCAAGCTGTTTGTGACCTTCGTGACCGAGATGCCGGCGTCCCTCGAGGTGCCGGCTGCCTCGGCCATCGCCCCCGAGATTCTTGCGGTCGGACCGGCCGCGATCTACCAGTGGATGCCGAATGGCAGCATGCAGACCAAGGTGAAACCCACCTTCTGGGCACAGTTCGCAAAGCCCGTCACCACCCGCAATGGGAACACGGTAGAGAAGCTGCGAGCGCTCTTGCAGGAGTGATCCTCCCGTGTCCCGTCCTCACCACCGATTGAACGCACAATTAATCCACCGTTCGGTAGCAGCATCACCGGCCCTGGTCGTGAACTGGCACGATCTGCGTGCATGGAGAGCCGCGACAGCATCCCCCTTGCCGGCAATCGGGTGCGGCGAGCATGGAGGCGAGCACGGAGGCTTACACTGCGAGTCGCGAATGGTGTGCGTCTGAGCGTGACTCGGGTTCCGCCGGGACTCTGGGCGGGCATCGTCGCGTGCACATTCGCCGCGACGATCGTCGCCGCAGACCCGCCTGGCGCCCCGGCGGTGACGTCGAGGCCCGATGCCGCAGGCCGGTCCGCGTCGCAGAACCTCCTCGTGCCGGATACCGTCTTGGGGGTGCCGGTGAGACGCGACGGGTACCGTGTGAGCCTCCGGCAGCCGCTAGCGCGCTGGCCCGTGTCGGCACTCACCCCGGTTCGGGACGGCTTCGGGCCGCGGGCCGCTCCGTGTGCCGGCTGCTCGACGATGCATGCCGGCGTTGACTTCGACGCGGGCGACGGGGCACCGGTGCGGGCCATCGCTGCCGGAATCGTGCTGGAGAATCATCCCAACCAGAGCGCGCTTGGCACCCACGTCTCGATCAGGCACGTGATCGACGGTCGGATGCTCGTCAGTGTGTACGGGCATCTGCGGGCGGGATCGACGAGGTTTCGCCCTGGGGACACGGTCGACAGCGGAGATCAGATCGGTCTCGTGGGGAACACCGGGCGGAGTACCGGGCCGCATCTGCATCTCGAGATCCGCCTCAACGGGGTCACTCCGATCGACCCGCTGGTCTGGCTTCGCACCGAAGCGGGATGACGCGTTGTGATCCTCGCGACTCCCAGCATCACGAGGTATCCTCCCGCCGTGACCAGTCTCACCGCCCCATTTCGTTCACGGCTCCTCTCCGCCTTGACCGGCAGCACGACTGGACGGCCGGATTGGGTCGGCCAGATCGAGGCGGGGAACGACGCCGGTTTCTTCGGCGTCGGCTCGGCCGCCTGGGCGGTGCACGGCGGGATGCCGACGCTCGTGGCGGGAATTCGGGCGCTGCTGATGCAGACGCTCCATCCCGGGGCGATGGCGGGAGTGCATGATTGGTCGCGCTACAAGGAGGACCCGCTCGGGCGGCTCTCCGGAACCATTCAGTGGCTGATCGGGGTTACGTTCTCGGACACCGCGATGGCGACCGTCGAGTCGACCCGGGTGCAACGCTTCCACGATCGGGTGCGCGGCACCTATCTTGACGCCGATGGGTTGGAATGTGACTATGCCGCCGGGGATGCGGAACTGCTGTCGTGGGTGCACGTGGTTTTCACTGACGCGTTCCTCGGCTGCCACCTGGTCTGGGGAGGACCGATTCCCGGAGGTCCAAACCAGTACGTGCGGGAATGGGCCACGGCGGGACAGCTGGTCGGGGTAGCGAATCCGCCCAGATCCCAGGCGGAACTGCGCTCGCAACTCGACGCGTTCAAGACGGCCGGAATACTGAAGAGCGACGAGCGGGTCGCCGAGGCCGTGCGGTTCATCCGCAAGCCGGGTCTCGCTACGGGAATGATGCCCGCCTATCGGGTGCTGTTTGCCGGCGCGGTCGCGAGCATTCCGCGACCGTATCGCCGAATGCTCGGGCTGCGTCGCCCCTGGTGGCCGGCCATTTCGGTCACCAGGTCGGTGCTGTGGCTCGTCGGCAGGATTCTCGGCACGAGCTCAACGAGCGAGGTCGCGGCGCGCAAGAGACTCGCGAGGCTCGGCCTGCTCTGAGGTGTCTCTCCCGCGGTGAGCGCTCCCGGGAAGACCGCGCCGCACGCGTTTACTCAAAACGCAGGAGATTCACCACTTGCAGGCGCCGTTTCGACGCGTTGAGGCGTGGCGGTGGTGAATCTCCTGCGTTTTCGGACGCGGGAGGGGAGGCGGTACGGCACAGCGGACGGCAGCTGGTTGCGTGCGGATGTCCGGGGTGGTGCGGATGTCCGGGGCAGAGGGTAGATTCGCCCTGAGATGAGCAAGCAGGATGGTAGCAACCGCCAGGTCAGCGCCGCGACCGTCAACAGCAGCACTGCCACGATTCTGCATGTGGACCTTGACGCCTTCTTTGCCTCGGTGGAGTTGCTCGATCGACCGGAGCTCGCGCACTTGCCGGTGGTGGTCGCCGGTAAATCGCTGCGTTCTGTCGTCACCGCGGCAAACTATCCGGCGCGCCGGTTCGGGGTGCGCTCGGCCATCCCGCTCTCGCAGGCCTTGCGAATGTGCCCGAAAGCGATAGTGCTTGAGCCCCATTTCGAGAAGTATCGGCACTACTCCGCGAAAGTCATGGGAATCTTTGACGAGATCACCCCGCTCGTGGAACGGCTGGGCATCGATGAGGCCTTCCTCGACGTTGCGGGAGCCACTGGCCTGCTCGGCTCGCCGGCCGAGATCGCGGCACTCATCCGTGCGCGGGTATTCGCAGAGACGCGCCTCACCTGTTCGGTGGGGGCGGCATCCACAAAATTCGTCGCGAAGCTCGCCTCCGGGCGGGCGAAACCGGACGGGGTGCTTGTCGTGCCGGCCGAGCAGACGCTCTCCTTTCTGCACCCCCTGCCGGTCGGCGCGCTGTGGGGCGTTGGTGCCGTCACAGAGGAGGCGCTCATTCGGCGTGGACTTCACACGATCGGGGACATCGCCTCGACCCCGGTCGCGGCGCTGCAGCGAGCCGTCGGGGAGGCGTCGGGCCGCAAGTTGCATGAGCTGGCAAACGGGATTGACCCGCGAAACGTCACGACGGCGGCGGTGGAGAAAAGCGTCGGCCACGAGGTGACGTTTGAGGTCGACACCGTCAATGGCGACGAATTGAGGCGAGAGTTGCTCCGCCAGGCGAACGCCGTCGCAGTTCGCCTTCGCGCTGCCGGTTGGGTCGGGCGCACCGTCGTGCTCAAGCTGCGCTTCGCCGACTTCAGCACCATCACCCGGTCGAGAACCCTCGCCGAGTCAACGGATGTCGGCCGTCGAATCTTCGAGGAGGCGCGAGCGATTCTCGACGGGCTCGAGGTGCGCCGGCCCGTGCGGCTGATCGGGGTGCGGATGGAGCAGCTCACCGAGAGCGACGGTCAGCAGCTCGGCCTGTGGGACGCTGACGAGGGTTGGCGCGAAGCAGAGGACACCATCGACGCCGTTAGCGCCCGGTTCGGACGCGGAACCTTGCGGCCGGCGTCACTGCTGAAGTC
>JAUZFY010000294.1 GCA_030840185.1 Microbacteriaceae bacterium
GCACCAAGATCCTGCTGCGCCGTCACGGTTTGCGCGAGGGCTGGCTCACTCCCGAGTAAGGAAGGCACGGACAGACGAAAACAGGTGAAACGGCATTCAATCTAGGCGAGAAGGTCTTGGGCACATCGACGATGGCTTTGGCGGTGCGTGAGTATTACTAGCGTGGAACTCATCACCAAGGAGCGTGATCGGCTGCTGCACCGCTCCACCCGTGCCATCGGGCTCGGAGCGACCGCGGTCGCTTTCGTGTGCCTGTGCGTGCCGGGCGTGTTGCCGTGGCCCACCGTGCTGTCTACGCTGCCGTTCCTCGTTGTGCTCGCCTTCAGCCTGTACCGGGTCGGATCGAACCAATGGCTCGGCTGGATACTGCTCGGGCTCGTCGCCGGCCTGGGTCTGCTTCTCGACCTGCGAATGCGGCTCAACGGATCGAACGGCGACGCAGTCTCGGCAGCCCTCGTGCCGCTCGGCGGCGGGGCAATCGCGTCATTCTCGATCCTCTTGACCAGCAATTTTCGCCGGATCGCACTGCTCGCCGTCTCCTTCATCGCAACCATCGCCCTCATCGAATTCGCCGTACCGAGAGGACAAATCGACGCGGAACGCGACGCCGCCATCACCCTCGGCTGGATTCTGGCCACCGTGTTCGGCTACTGGTTGTCGGCGAGCATTCCGCGCGCAGCGCGTCGCATCTACAGCATCGGCCGGGCCCATCGTGCGGAACGGCAGGCGAGCGAGATCGAGGCTCAGCGCCGGCAGGGGGCCCGGCTGCTGCACGACACCGTGCTCGCCACTCTCACGCTGCTGGCTCACTCGGGGGTCGGGGTCGCCGCGTCGGCCCTCCAACAGCAGGCGGGCGAGGACGCGAGGCTGCTCCGTCAATTGAGGCTCGGCGCATCCCCGGTTCCGCACTCGTCTGGCGTGTACAACCTCGACCCGGTCGAAGAGGCCCCCCTCGGCACCACCCTCGAATCGGTGAAGCAGCGCTTCGGACGGATGGGACTCGAAGTGAGCTGGCACGGCACCGGACAGGTGCTGCTGCCGAGCGACGTCCTCGACGCCTTTCTCCTCGCTCTCGCTGAGTGCCTCGAGAACGTGCGCCGGCACTCGGGGGTCACCGACGCGCACGTCACCATCACCGACGACGAGTCGACCGTTCGTGCAATGGTGACGGATGCCGGCATCGGCTTCGACCTGAAGGATATCGACGAGGCCCGGCTCGGCTTCAAAGACTCCGTGGTCGCGCGCCTCAAGGACGTAGGCGGAAACGCTCGGCTGTTCTCGTCTCCCGGCGCCGGCACGACGGTCGTTCTGGAGGTGCCGAAGTGAGTCGACACGCGAGACCGGGCTACTCCCGGCCGGAGGAAAATACCCTCGGAGTGATCCTCGGCAAGCGCATGCGCGCGTCGGGCGTTCCGGCCGGCTCGACGGCCGGCCGTGCCATGCGACAGGCCAGCGCCCGCGGCGCCAGCCTGGGAACGGGATACCTCGGCATCGGCGCAAGCGTTCTAGCCGGCGTCGAGGCCGTGTTCGGCCTCGCGGTTTTCGTCAGTCACGCCGCCGAATATCCGAACGTGATGCCAGCGTTAGCCGGCTGGGTGCTCTATCTTCTTGCCCTCAGCGGGGTGGTGCTGTTCATCGCGACGCGTGGCGAACGGATGCCGAACTGGCTGTTCATCGCCTTTCTCGCCGCTCTCGCCGGCGTGGTGGCGCTTGACCTTTTCGCCATCTGGCCGATGGGAAACGTTGGGGCGAACGCCACCGCGTCGGCCTCCGCCGGATTTGGTCTGCTGGCGGCCCTCACCGTTCGTCGTGGTCGGGAGTTGCTCGCGGCGGTCGGTGTGCTCGGAGTCGCGCTCATCCTCGCCGTGCTGTTCTCGACGAAACTCTCGGCCGAGACCATCCCGGCGCAGATCATCCTCGTATCACTCGCCATAATGCCCGTGCTCCTCGGCGTCTACGTCCTGCGCCGATTCCAGCGGATCGTGCAGCTTGAACTCGACCGTGTGCTGGTGCAGAGCACCGTCTCGGCGCCTCGCTTCGCGGTAGGGATGCTCGCCTCCGAGGAACTCGCTCGCCTCGACCTCGCCGCGGAAGAGCTCCTCGAATCGGTGGCTACCGGTCGGATAAGCCTTCCTCTTACCCCGAAGACGGCGTCGACGGCGGCCTCTCTCGCCACCGAGCTCCGCCTGCATCTCATCGAGGGGCGGCGGGAGACCTGGCTCTATCACGCCATCACCGAGTCCGAGCAGCTTGGCAAGTCTGTGACGCTCGCCGACCGGGGCAGCCTCGCCGGTTTGCTCAGCCCGCGTCAGCGGGATGGCCTGCTCGCCGCGGTCTGGTTGCTCGTGAGCGATCGGGGCAAGGCAACACCGACGGTGCAGCTCACGCTCGGACCGGTTACAGCGATTCCGGACCCCGGATCGAAGACCATAACCGTGCCCCTTGTCATCGCCACAACCGGCGTCGCCCGCAACAGGGTCGACCCGGCGACATGGGATGCGATCGGCAAAGTCGGCCGATTCATGGACTCGACTCAAAACTCGAGCCTGCGTGTCGAGATCGAGTGCGTCGTGACCAACCCCGCCGACCAATAGCATGCACAGAGTAGTTGACAGAACGGACGATCAGCCAGTGACCGAAACAGACGACCGAATTCGCCTTGCGCTTGTCGACGATCACAAGATGCTCCTCGGAGCCCTGACGGAGTGGATCCGCGGGGCTGCGTCGGACATCAACATGGTTGCGGCGGTCTCAACCTGGCCGGATTTGCTGACTCACAGCGAGTTTCCGGTGGACGTTGTGCTGCTCGACCTCGACCTCAAAGACAACATCCCTATTTCGCTCAAGATCTCCACCCTGAAGACCACGGGCGTCAAGACGGTGCTCATGAGCACCTATTCCGAGCCGAACCTCGTGCGGGAAGCCCTTGCCGCCGGCGCCCTCGGATATATCGTGAAGAGCGAAGACGCCGACATGATCGTCGAAGCGATCCGCGCCGCAGCCAACGGCGAGTCCTACGTCTCGGCCGAGCTCGATCTCGCCCTCAATGCGGGAGACGTGGGTGGGGCGCCGAAACTGAGCGCCCAGGAGCGCCGCGTGATGGCCCTGTACGGCGGAGGTGAGCCGGTCAAGGCGGTCGCCTTTCAGCTCGGCATCTCGGAAGAGACGGCGAAGTCTTACCTCAAGCGAATTCGGGAGAAGTACCGCGTGGCGGGAATCGACGTCGGCACAAAGGTGGCGCTTCGCAAGCGCGCCATCCAGGACGGGATTCTCATCTCGACTGACGCTCCCCAGGGCTTCTAGTCGAGCGGTGCCGAGGCGGGTTCGGGAGGATTCCCGGCGTTACTCGGCGGCGAGCGCAACCGGCTCGACCCGGTGTTCCCCGTTGACCGTCCCGCCGCGCCTGCGCTGAAGCACGGCGCTCCACGTGACGAGCGAAATTCCGGGAACGCACAGCAGCAGTCCGACCAGCACCGGCGACAGGTAACCCAGACC
>JAUZFY010000342.1 GCA_030840185.1 Microbacteriaceae bacterium
GTGGTGAGAGGAGTGCGCAGCTCGTGGCTCACGTCAGAGACGAAACGCTGCTGGACGCGCGACAGCTCCGCGAGTTTGGTGATCTGCTTCTGCAGGCTGTCGGCCATCCCGTTGAACGAGCGTGCGAGGGTCGCGATCACGTCCTCGCCCCGCTCGGGCAGCCGCTGCTCCAGCTGGCCCGCCGCGAGCCTTTCGCTGGTCTCGGCGGCAATGCGGATCGGGCCGACGACGAGTCGAACAACCGTGTAGGTGACGGCTCCGATCAGAAGCACGAGCGCGAGGCTGCCGAGCACGAGGGTCTGTTGCACGAAGTTCAGCGTCTGCTGCACCTGCGAAAGGTCGTAGACGAGGTAGAGCTCGTAGCTCCCGGCCGTTGGTACGTTCATCTGCGAGCCTGCGACGAGACCCGGGGACCCGTCGGGCAGCGACACCGGCTGGATTTGCACGTGCAGCGGGTCCTTCACCACCCGATCGCGAAGCGAACTCGAGACCACGTTGGGAAAGTTGGTCGAACTGACCGGCTGCATGTTGGACGAGGTGTCTGCCTGGCCCGGGGTTCGCTTGATCGCGAACTTGGTGCCCCCCGGGGTGGTCGTCGACGGCGCAATCTTGTCTTGCACCGTTCCGGAGAGCGTGTCGAGCTCCACAGTCGAGCCCTGCCCGGTCGACGTACCGGCGGCGTCAAAAATGCCCTGGGCGAGGTTGTGCGCGCTTCGCGCCTCCTCTTGCACCTGGACGCTGCGCGACTCGAACAGGTTGTTGCTGATGCTGATCGAGATGAATGTACCGATTATCAGCACCGCAAAGCCAGACAGCAGCACGGTAATCGCCACGGTACGGAACTGCAGCGATGCCCGCCAGAAATGCACGAGCCGATCGGGGTACGACCGCCAGGTGAAGGGTGTCATGGTGAATCCCAGAGTAGTCGAGAGCATCAGCCGATTCGCGGTTCCGCGGGGGCGGATGTGCTAAGAGCCACCGGACCCATCCGGCTGCATTCGCTGCTGGCTCGGAGCTGGTTCGGAACGACCTGTCGCCCCCCGCACAGGTGACATTCAGGGGGCGGACAGGTCGTTCTAGGTTAGGGGGTCATCCCGCCGACTAGCGTCGACGTGTACCAACCATTTCCCATGAACGGATTGCATTACATTGTCAGACACAACACACAGCACCCCTCGCCTCGGGGCTCGGCTCATCGCCGAGGCATTCGGCACCTTCGTCCTCGTTTCCGCCGTCCTCGGCACCGCGCTGTTCGCCTCGTCGAACACCGGTTACCTCGGTGTCGCGCTCGCCCTCGGGCTCTCCGTCGTGGTGGGCGCATACGCGGTCGGCCACATCTCGGGCGGCCACTTCAACCCGGCGGTGACGCTCGGAGCGGCGATTGCCGGCCGGCTCCCATGGCGGGACGTTGTGCCGTACTGGGTGGTGCAGATCATCGGCGGCGCAATCGCGAGCAGCATCATTTACCTGATCGCCGCCGGTGGACCGAACGGCTTCCTGCAGGCCGCTCAGGCGAAGGGTTTCGCCTCCACCGGGTACGGCACGCGCTCTCCTGGAGGATTCGACCTCGCGTCCGTGTTCCTCATTGAGACGGTCCTCACGGCGGTGTTCCTCTTCGTCATTCTCGGGGTCACGGCCCCCGGATCACCTACCGCCGGCTTCGCACCGCTCGTTATCGGGTTCACCCTCGTCGTTATCCACCTCGTGGCGATTCCCGTAAGCAACTCGTCGGTCAACCCCGCGCGCTCGATCGCGTCCGCGATCTACGGCGGTCCGGTCGCGCTCGGTCAGCTGTGGGTGTTCATCGTCGCCCCGCTCCTCGGCGCGGCGATCGCTGGCCTCACCTGGAAGCCGCTGTTCGCGCGCGCACGCGCGCTCGTCCCGATCAGCTGAGCCCCGGCCCGGCAACGGCGAAGCCCCCGCCCACCGGACGGGGGCTTCGCCGCCGCCTGCCAGCGGCGCCTTTTTTGTCGGTCAGCGAGCGCGCTCTGCCGGTCAAGCTCCGCTAACGGCGTCCGACTCGAGGGCGGCACAATTCGCGCATAGTCCCCAGAAAGTGACTTCGGCCTCCTCGATCCGATAGCCCGCGGCGTCGGATGGATGGAGACAAGGTGCGCTGCCGACCACACAGTCGACATCGGCGACCGCCCCGCACGAGGTGCAGACCACGTGGTGGTGGTTGTCATCGAGGCGACGTTCATACAGCGCAGCCGAATGAGCGGGTTCAATCCGCCGCACCAGTCCGGCTCGGGTGAGGTCGGAGAGCACGTTGTGCACCGACTGAATCGAGATTTCGGGGAGCGACGGTGCGAGCAGTCTCTGCAGCCGCTCGGCGTCCGAGTGGGGATGCTCCTCGAGCGTTCTGAGCACCTCCAGGCGACCGGGGGTCGCGCGCAGGCCGGAGTGACGCAGCTCCTCTCTCAGCGGGGTGTACATAGGTTCAGTTAAGCACGAAAATCCAAAGCAAGGTAAGGGTTACCTTGCTTTGTCGGCATCTTCCTACCGTTGCGCGCGCCGTCAGCTCAGACACTTGACCCGGCGCGATAGCCGACGCCCCGCACGGTCATGACGATCCGCGGGTTGTCGGGGTCTTCCTCGACCTTGGCTCTCAGCCGCTGCACGTGCACATTCACCAGGCGCGTGTCGGCCTTGTAGTGATAACCCCAGACCTGTTCCAACAGCATCTCCCGCGTGAACACCTGTTGCGGCTTCAGCGCGAGAGCGAGCAGCAGCTCGAATTCGAGCGGAGTCAGGTTGATTTTCGAGGTCCCGCGTTTGACCTCGTGCCCCGCGACATCCAGCTGAAGGTCGCCGACCTGCAGCACGTTGGCGATGCCGTTCGGGGTCGGTCGAAGCCGCGTGCGGATGCGGGCGACGAGTTCCTTGGGATTAAACGGCTTGACGACGTAGTCGTCGGCCCCGCTTTCCAGGCCCCGCACGACATCCGCCGAATCGGACTTGGCGGTGAGCATGATGATCGGGACACCGGATTCCTCGCGGATTTCGGCGCACACCTCGATGCCGTCCTTGCCAGGGAGCATCAGGTCGAGAAGCACGAGGTCGGGCTTTGAGTCCCGAAATGCCTCGAGGGCGAGCGCACCATCCCGACAGAAGGCAGGATCGAAACCCTCGGAGCGCAAGACGATTCCAATCATCTCGGCGAGGGCAGTGTCGTCATCGACTACAAGAATTCGTGCCGTCATCGTCCAGTTCTCTGGTAATCGCTCGGGTGAGGCGTACTCAAATGCTTTAGCACAAGAATAGTCGAGTGTGAAAGCATAATCTCATGGCCTGCAAAACCGTGCGGACACAAATGACGGGAATCTAAGTGACCGACGAACAGCACTGGAGACGGCCGAGTGGCGACGACGAGGCAGGGCGGCCTCCGACGCCACCACCCGCTCCACCTGCAGCTGGATACCCGCCGCCCCAGCCGACGGGTCAGCAGCCGAATGGGCAGCCAAATCAGGTGAACTGGACCGCTCCCCCGAAGCCGGGCCTTATCCCCCTTCGGCCTCTCGACCTCGGCACCATTCTCGGAGCCTCCTTCCGGGTGCTCCGACGAAACCCCCGGCCCACCTTCGGCGCCGCCCTGCTGATCCAGGGCAGCGTTTACCTGTTGCTCGTTCTCGTGGTCAGCGGGGTGACGTTCGCGGCGCTTGGTCGGGTCAGCGCGAGCACATCCCAGAACCTGAGCGAGATCACGGCGGGCGCCTTGGGGTTGATCGGGGTCGCAGCAGTCGTACCCGCACTCCTCGCGGTGATAGCGGCCGCCATCGTGCAGGGAATCATTGTCCTCGAGGTCTCGCGCGGAACCGTTGGCGAGAAACTGACCTTTCGGGGGCTCTGGCGGCTCGCACACGGCCGGATCTGGGCGCTCATCGGCTGGAGCGCGCTGCTCATTCTTGCCTCGACGATCATCGTCGTAGTCCTCGTCGTGGTCATCGTCGTTCTCGCGTCGACCCTGGGTAACGCGGGAACCGTCGCCGCCGTGCTCGTCGGAGTCCTCGGCGGCTTCGGAATGCTCGTCATCGTCATCTGGCTCAACACGAAGCTCGCGTTCGTACCCAGTGCCCTCATGATCGAGCGGCTCTCCCTCGGGCAAGCGGTGCGCCGATCCTGGACGCTCACCTCCGGTTTCTTCTGGCGCACCTTCGGAATCCTCGCGCTGGTCACGGTGATCATCGGTGTTGCCGGCCAGGTCATTTCGACACCGTTGACCTTCCTCACTCCGATGGTGAGCACCCTCATCGACCCGCAGGGTCAGAACGGGCCGACGGCCGCCGCGGTGATCATCGGCTCCGCGGTGCTCGCCATCGTGATAACCGTGGTGTTCCAGTCGATCACTTCGGTCGTGGCATCCGCCACAACGGCGCTCCTCTACATCGACCTGCGGATCCGGAAGGAGGGGCTGGACCTCGAGCTCTCCAAGTTCCTTGAGGATCGTCAAGCCGGGCATCCGGACTCGCGCGACCCGTATCTCCCCGGCAGTTCCGCACCAGCCGGTTCGGCTGGGCAGGCGACCGTTCCAGGGTCAGGGAACGGATCACCTTGGGGCTGAGTCTTCTCCCGATCGACGTTCCGGTCGATCCGGATGCCAATCAGGCACGGCAATGGATCATCGACGAGATGGCCAAGCCTGAGTACCGCGCCGCCCAGCCGACCTGGTTCGATCGCGCGTCCGCCGCATTCTGGGACTGGTTGCAGTCCTTAAAGATCGGCAGCGGATCGGCGCTGCAGGGCCCCATCCTCGTCCTCACCGTGCTCGTCATTGTCGCGGCCATTGTCGCGGCGTTCATCATCTTCGGACCGTTGCGACGCGGTCGGCGCAGCGCCGTCTCCGGCGCACTCTTCGGTCAGGACGACAGCCGCGATGCCGCCGCAATTCGCCGATCCGCCGAGGACGCGGCATCTCGCGGCGACTGGGCGGTGGCGATCGAGGAAATCTTCCGAGCCATCGCCCGCGGGCTGGCCGAGCGCACGATTCTCACGGTGAGTCCCGGCACAACCGCTCAGCTTTTCGCGGCGCGAGCGGGGGATGTTTTGCCCGAGTTCTCCGGTCGGCTCGCCGCCGCGGCATCCGAATTCGACGACGTGCGGTACCGGGACCGCGAGGGTACCGCGGCCGTGTATCGAACCATGGCCGACCTCGAACGGGATCTGCGGGCCGTGAAGCCGGTGCTCACGAGCCTCGCGGCCCCGGCGTGAGCGCGATGACCGCAGAGCCGGTGACCCCGACGATTCGCGCGGCGACCCGCCGGTCACTGTTTTGGGTCATCGCGATAGCGTTTGCCGTCATCGTCGCGCTCATCACTCTGATCGCCCGCGGAGCGGCGAGCGGAGGAACGCCCTTCTCGGCGACAAATCCGGCCCCGGCCGGAAGCAAGGCAATCGCCGAGGTCCTCAAGCAGCAGGGCGTCAGCGTCACCGTCCCCTCGACCTTTCGCGCGGCCGAGTCCGGTCTGCGCACGGCCAACCCGTCTACCCTGTTTCTGGTCGACCCGGATGGCCACCTCACCGAGGCTCGACTGCGCTCGCTCGCCCGACTGGCGACCCACATCGTGGTGTTGAGCCCGACCTTCACCCAGCTGAAGGTGCTCGCACCGCAGGTTGCCGCCGCGGGAGTCGTGAAGAAGGCGTCGCTCCCGAGCGGTTGTGAGCTGAGGGCGGCGACCAACGCCCGCACCGTCACCGGCACGGGCACGGGATACCGCCTGATGGTGCCGGGAACCGACGCGACCGCGTGTTTCGGCAGCGGAAAGAGCGTGTATTCGCTCATCGATGTGCGGTTTGGCAACCGATCGGTGACCGTTCTCGGCACCACCGACGCCCTGAGCAACGAGCACGTGTCCGAGCGGGGCAACGCCGCTCTCGCGCTCACCCTGCTCGGCGACAGCGACCGATTGGTCTGGTACCTTCCCACGATCGACGACTCGGTCTCTGGCGCCCGGAGCATTGCGCAGCTCACCCCCGGCTGGGTCGGCTCGGTCGCCGCGCTCCTCATACTCGTCGCGATCGCGGCGGCATTCTGGCGCGGACGGCGTCTCGGCCCGCTCGTCGTCGAGAACCTGCCGGTGGTCGTGCGGGCGAGCGAGACGATGGAGGGCCGCGCTCGCCTGTACCAGAAGGGCGGTGCGAGGCTTCACGCGCTCGATTCGCTGAGAATCGGCGCTATCGCGAGGCTCGGCTCGATTTGCGGACTTCCGCGGCTCGCCACTGTCGACGAGGTGATCGCCGCGGTCGCCGCGGTCACCGGCCGAGACGCGTCGGCCATCAGGGGGCTGCTCGTCGACGCCGCGCCGGGCACCGATCGGGAACTGGTGAGGCTATCGGACGCCCTGCTCGACCTTGAGAAGGCCGCCGCGCGCGGCATCCGCCCAACCCAGTCACAGCCAACCTAGTTGCAGCCGACCAGCACATCAGCCGACCAGAGAGAATGTACGCATGACCGATACCGCAACGTTCCCGGCGCCGTCCGCATCATCCGATCTCCGGGCGCAGTTCTCTCGCGTGCGCACCGAGGTCGGCAAGGCGGTCGTCGGACAGGATGGTGCGGTCACCGGCCTCATCATCGCGCTGCTCACCGGCGGGCACGTGCTGCTGGAGGGCGTTCCCGGGGTGGCGAAGACGCTGCTGGTGCGCACGCTGAGCCGCTCGCTCAACCTCGAGACGAAGCGCGTCCAATTCACCCCGGACCTGATGCCCGGTGACGTGACCGGATCGCTCGTCTACGACGCACGGTCCGGGGAATTCGACTTCCGCGCTGGACCGGTGTTCACCAACATCCTGCTTGCCGACGAGATCAACCGCACGCCACCGAAGACCCAGTCCGCCCTGCTCGAGGCGATGGAAGAACGACAGGTAAGCGTCGACGGCCAAACCCGACCGTTGCCGGTTCCGTTTCTGGTGGCCGCGACCCAGAATCCGATCGAATACGAGGGCACCTACACGCTTCCCGAGGCACAGCTCGACCGCTTCCTGCTGAAGCTCGTGCTCGAGGTGCCGGAGCGTGCCGATGAGGTCGAGGTTCTGACCCGGAGCGCCGCCGGATTCAACCCGCGCAATCTCGAGAGCGCCGGTGTCACAGCGGTTCTCGACGCCGCGCAGCTCGCCGCGGCTCAGCGGGACGTGGGAAAGGTGCGCGCCTCCCCCGACCTCCTCGGGTACATCGTTGACCTCGCGCGGGGAACCCGGCAGAGCCCGTCGGTGAAGCTCGGCGTGAGTCCCCGCGGAACCACCGCGCTGCTCGGCGCCACTAAGGCGTGGGCGTGGCTGAACGGATCCGACGCGATCACCCCGGACCACGTGCAAGTGATGGTCCTGCCGGTGTGGCGCCACCGCATCCAGTTGCGGCCGGAGGCGGAGCTCGAGGGAGTCTCGCCGGATGTCATCCTCCGCTCGATCCTCAGCCAGGTGCAGGTGCCGATTTAACATGTGCAGTCTTCTGCGCGCGTGCCGCTGATGGCATGGTCCGGATGGTTCGTGCTGCTCGTCGCACTCGGCATCCTCCCCATCGTGCTGTTCGACGACCCGACGTGGCTGTTTCTCTGGCTGATTCTGGTGACCGTCGTCGGAATCGTCGATCTGCTGCTCGCCGGATCGCCGCGCCGACTCGCGTTCGAACGCAGGTTGCCCGACCGGGTGCGTCTTGGTGAGACGGTCTCGTCGGAGCTTCTCGTGACCAATGCCGGTCGCCGCCGGGTCCGGGGAATCGTTCGGGACGGCTGGCAGCCCTCCGCCGGCGCTCGGCCGACCCGCGCACGCATCGATGTGCCGGTCGGTGAGCGGCGTGCGATGACGACCTCGCTCACCCCGTTTCGGCGCGGCGAGCGCCGCGCCGCCGAAGTCACGGTTCGCTCATTCGGTCCGCTCGGTCTTCTCGCCCGCCAGGCGTCAATTGCGGTGCCGGGGGCAATCCGCGTTCTGCCGCCGTTCAACTCCCGAAAGCACCTCCCGTCGCGTCTCGCCCGGCTCCGCGAACTCGACGGACGAACCAGCGTGATGATTCGCGGGCAGGGCACCGAGTTCGACTCGCTGCGCGAATACGTGCGCGGCGACGACGTGCGGTCGATCGACTGGCGGGCGACGGCGCGGCGAAACGACCTCGTTGTGCGCACCTGGCGACCGGAGCGGGATCGGCGGGTCGTAATCCTGATCGACAGCGGTCGAACCTCCGCCGCGCGGATCGCGAACGAGCCACGCATCGACACCGCCTTCGAGGCGTCACTGCTTCTCGCCGCGCTCGCGACCCGAGCCGGTGACCGCGTCGACGTCGTGATCTATGACCGTCGGGTGCGGGCACGGGTTCAGGGAGCCGTCGGTGCCGATTTGCTCTCCCGAATGGTGAACGCCATGGCGCCGGTCGAGCCGGAACTCATCGAGGTGGACTGGTCACGGGTGCCGTCACTCGTTCGATCCGTGACGAGCCGGCACGCTCTCGTGGTTCTGCTGACCTCAATCGATTCGGCCGGCGGCTCGCGCGGGCTGCTCGGGATGCTCCCCCAGCTCACCCGCAAGCACACCGTCGTCGTGTCGTCGGTCACCGACCCGTCCGTGCTCGAAGCCAGCCGGGAGCGCGGCGACCGGGATGCCGTCTACCGCGCGGCATCCGCGGAACGCGCCATTTTGGACACCGCTCGCGTTTCCGCCGCCATCCGGCAGCTCGGTGCCGATGTCGTCACGGGCACACCCAGCGACCTTCCGCCAGCCCTCGCGGACCGGTACATCGCGCTGAAGGCCGCCGGCCGACTATGACGGCACCGAAAACGCAGGACATTCACCACCTGCCACCCGAAACGGCGCCGGATGTGGCACGCCGGTGGTGAATCTCCTGCGTTTTGAGTGATCCGGCCGCGGGTCATTCGGGGGCGGCCGACGGCAGATTGGTGCAGGAACGCGAAAGCGCCCGGCCACTAAAGTGACCGGGCGCTTCGTGTCGACGAGTGCGAGATGTCGACTGCTGCCTGCTGTGACTGCCGTGTGATGTGACTACTGAGTGATGTGGACTACTGCGTAATTGTGACTATTCGGCGACGCCAACGTACTCGGCTGACTCGTTCGGAGTCTCCGTGCCCTTAGCGAGTTCGGCGCGAAGCTTGGCCCCGAGACCGGCGTCGACGTTTGTCCAGTACTGGATGGCGCGCTCCCGAATGCCCTCGTTGACCACGCCACCGACGGCACCGGTGATGGTCTCGAGGAAGCGCTGCTTCGCCGCGTCGTCGAAGACATCGCGGTAGAGCGTTCCGGCCTGGCCGAAGTCGCTGTCCTCGGAGTGCAGCGTCGCGGCGGCGCGCACGAGCTCGCCGTCGCTCTCCCAGGTGCCCTCACCGGCGGCCGCGGCATCCGCCACGGGTCCACCAAACGAGTTGGGCGCGTAGACCGGAGCGCCGGCCGGCTTGAAACCGTGGCGCGCCGCGCCATCCTGCGAGTAGTTGTTCACGGCGGAGATCGGAGCGTTCACCGGGATCTCGTTGTAGTTGGTTCCCACGCGGTAGCGCTGGGCGTCCGGGTAGGAGAACACGCGGGCCATGAGCATCTTGTCCGGGCTGATGGAGATGCCGGGAACCGTGTTCGCCGGGGAGAAAGCGGCCTGCTCGATCTGCGCGAAGAAGTTCTCGGGGTTGCGGTTCAGCGTGTGCGTTCCCACCTTGATGAGCGGGTAGTCGGCGTGCGGCCACACCTTGGTGAGGTCGAAGGGGTTGAACCGGTAGGTCTTGGCATCCTCGTAAGGCATGATCTGCACCGAGACATCCCAGGACGGGAAGTTGCCGGCCTCGATCGCCTCGTACAGGTCGCGGCGGTAGTAGTCGGCGTCGGCGCCGGCGATGATCTCGGCCTCCGTGCCCTCCATCTCGACGTTGCCCTGGTTGCTGGCGAAGTGGTACTTGACCCAGAACCGCTCACCGGCGGCGTTGATCCACTGGTAGGTGTGCGATCCGAATCCTGGCATCTCGCGCCAGGACCTCGGAAGCCCGCGGTCACCCATGAGGTAGGTCACCTGGTGGGCGGATTCCGGCGAGAGGGTCCAGAAGTCCCACTGCATGTCGGCGTCGCGCAGTCCCGAGCCGGGCAGGCGCTTCTGCGAGTGGATGAAGTCGGGGAACTTGATCCCGTCGCGAATGAAGAACACCGGGGTGTTGTTGCCGACGATGTCGTAGTTGCCCTCGGTCGTATAGAACTTGACCGAGAAGCCGCGAACGTCGCGCCAGGTGTCCGGGCTGCCCTGCTCGCCGGCGACGCTGGAGAAGCGCTGGAGGGTCTCAGTGGATGTCCCGGGCTGGAACACCGCAGCCTTGGTGTACGCCGACACGTCGCCGGTCACCGTGAAAGTACCGAACGCTCCGCCGCCCTTAGCGTGAACGATGCGCTCCGGAATGCGCTCCCGGGCGAACTGAGCAAGCTTCTCGACGAGGTAGCGATCGTGCAGCGCGGTGACGCCATCCGGTCCGGCCGTGAGCGAATGGCTGTCGCTGGGAACTGGCGTTCCGGTCTGGCTTGTGGTGTTCTCCGTCATATTTATCTCCTTGTGTTTCAGTGTTATTCGCAAGCGGGACAGAAGCCCCAGAAAGTTACTTCGGCCGTATCGATGATGAAGCCGCTGGTGTCGCGCGGCGACAGGCACGGGGCCGCCCCTTGCACGCGATCGACGTCCTCTATCGCGCCACATCCCGAGCAGACCACGTGATGGTGGTTGTCATTGACGCGGCGCTCGTACAGCGCGGAAAATCCGGCCGGTTCGATGCGACGGATGAGCCCGGCCGCGGACAAGTCGGCAAGCACGTTGTGCACCGACTGTATCGACATCTCCGGACGAGAGGTCTGGATCGCCCGACACAGCGTCTCGGCCTTGGAGTGGGGGAACTCGTCCAGGGCCGAGAGAAGAGCAACGCGTCCCGGAGTCACCTTGAGCCCGGCGGCTCTCAGTTGGTCAGGGGCGGCGGTTGTCATGCCCCAACTATGCCATCAATCGTGAATAACTAAAAACTGGGAGGGGTTCCCTCGGCGAACGCTCAGCCTCCGCGGATTTCCCGCCGGGGATGCCGCCTCGGTAACCTCCCCGAGGGGGCAAGAAACGTCCCTCCATTCGCCTGCGAAGGTGCGAAGTTGCCCCCTGAGGGCGACCGTCCGGGGATGGCACCCGGCCGACAGCGCGAGGGGACAAGAAACGTCCCTCAATCCGCCTCCGACGGTGCGAAGGTGCCCCCTGAGGGCGACGCACCCGGATGCCGGGATGGCACCCGGCCGACAGCGCGAGGGGACAAGAAACGTCCCTCCATTCGCCTCCGACGGTGCGAAGTTGCCCCCTGAGGGCGACCGTCCGGGGAGGGCGCCCGGCCGACAGCGCGAGGGGACAAGAAACGTCCCTCCATTCGCCTGCGAAGGTGCGATGTTGCCCCCTGGGCGCGGCCACCGGACGCAGCACCCCCGACGCGGCACCCGAAACGCGACCGCCCGATGCCCCGCGGCTCAGCCGGCGACGAGCCGGCGAGCGCCCGCCTCGAACTCAACGAGGTCGCCGGTTTCGCCGACGCGATGGGCGCGGCGACCGATCACCCACTGGTAATACAGGAACGCCCCGAGGGCTACCGTTCCGATGCCGATCTTGATCACCCACGGCCAATCCTGGCGGGTGACGAATCCCTCGATGATCCCCGAGACGAGCAGGCTGATGATGAGCCCGATCGCCACCGTGAACAGGGATCGCCCCTCCTCGGCCAGGGCCTGACCACGCGTTCGGGCGCCCGGTGCGATCCAGGACCAGAAGATGCTCAGGCCGGCGGCTCCGGCGACGAAGATCGAGTAGAGCTCGAGCTGTCCGTGCGGGGCGATGTAGAGAAAGAAGATGTCCAACCTGTCGTGCGATCCCATGAGTGCAGCCGAGAGCCCCAGATTCTGAGCGTTGGTGAACAGGAGGTAGGGCGCGTACACCCCGGTGATTCCGAAGGCGATGCACTGCGCCGCGAGCCACGCGTTGTTGGTCCAGACCTGTCCGGTGAACGACGACGGAGGGTTATTGGAGTAGTAGCCGACGAAGTCCTTCTCGACGAACTGCTTGCGGAACTCCGCCGTTCCGAAGTGCGACAGCACGCCCGGGGTGTTGAGCGCCCACACCGCGTACAGGACGGCGATGACCGCCGTTGCGGCCGCGACGGCGACCACGACCCAACGGATGCGGAACAGCGCCGCCGGGAGTTGGCCGCCGAAGAAGGCGGGCAACTGGCTCAGCACGTTGCTGCTCGCGCCGGTGAATCTCAACCGCGCGCGGGACAGCGACAACGACAACCGGTCACCCTGCACGGACTGCCCGGAGGTCGTCTTGATCGCGGACAGCTGGCTCGATCCGGACTGGTATCGCTCGATCAGCCGATCGGATTCCTCCCCCGAAAACCGCCGCTTGCTGCCGAGCCGGGCAAGCTCGTCCCATTCATCGCGGTGAGCGGCAGCATAGGCGTCGAGGTCCATCTGTTTAGATACTAGACATGGCCTCCGAAGCGCGCATCGGCGCGAGCGACGACGAGCTCGAACTCCTGACCGGAGAGGCCGTCGGCCTCGATCTCCGGCCAACCAGTTTCGTGCTTCGCGCCGCCGGAGCCATCATCGATTTTCTGGTGTATTTCGGCCTGTGGCTGCTCATTCTTCTGGCGATCTCCTCGCCCTGGTTCAACGGCGCTCTGGATGCGGCGAGCGGCGCGGCGATCACCCTGTCGTCGCTCGTTTTTTGCATTGTGGTCGCTCCCACGGCGGTCGAAACCATCACGCAAGGCAAGTCGCTCGGGAAGCTTGCGGTCGGCGCCCGGATCGTGCGTGACGACGGCGGGTCAATCGGACTCCGCCACGCGTTCATCCGCGCCCTCACCGGCGTCCTCGAGGTCTTCTTCACCCTCGGTGGGATTGCGGCGATGACCGCGCTCCTGAACGAACGCACCAAGCGGGTCGGCGACCTGCTCGCGGGAACCTACAGCCAGAACGAACGGGTGTCCTCGGCGACTCCCCCGGTCTTCGGCGCGCCAGTCGGCCTCGAGGAGTGGGCACGTACCGCCGACGTCGCGCGCATGCCGGATGGCCTGTCCCGCCGCATCGCGCAATTCCTGCGCCAGGCGTCGCGACTGACCCCGGATGCCCGCGACACTCTGGCGCGCTCGCTCGCCTCCGAGGCGTCCGTGTTCGTCTCGCCGCTCCCGCCGGTGAGCGCAGAGCTGTTCCTCGCCGCAGCCTCTGCGGTGCGTCGGGACCGGGAGTTCGCAGCCCTTCAGCTCGAGGCCACACGGCTGGAGGCCCTTCGCCCCGCGCTCGAGTCCGTGCCACACGGGTTCCCGGAGCGCTAAGAGCCGGCCTTCCGCGCCTAACGCCAGTACGGGTCGGCGATCAATCTGGTGCCCCAGTGACGCCGAATCAGCTCGAGTTCGGTGGTGTCGACGG
>JAUZFY010000344.1 GCA_030840185.1 Microbacteriaceae bacterium
GAGCTGAACCATCTGGTCGCCGCCGCCGACGATGTCAAGCTTGGCGTTGAGCGTAGGGTCGATGACCGCAATGGCTCGCAAGAGCACGTCAATGTGCTTTTCGCCCGACACCCGCCCGACGAAGACCACCCGATTCTCGGTGCGGGGCTCAAAGCTGGGCGTGTACAACCCGGCATCGATGCCGCACGAGATTGCGTGGACGTGGGGAAGGTTGGTTTCGGCCTCGAGGAAGTCCGCCGCCTTGCGACTCGGTGATGTGACCGCCTCACACAGGGCAAACGTCGTCGCGGCGTCTTTCCACGCCAATCTGATCGCCCAGGCCCGGGCGAAATGCGGAAGTTTCGTGTGATCGATCATGTTTTCCGGCATGAAGTGGTTGGTGCCGATGACCCGGATGCCACGTTTGACGGCCTGCCGCGCCAGACCCCGGCCCACCACGATGTGAGACTGGATGTGCACGACATCCGGTTTGACCTCGTCGAGGATGCGGGCGGCGTTTGCCTGGCTGCGCCACGGCAGGGCGGCCCGAAGCCAGTCGTGTGGATACCAGCGCAACGAGAAGAGCCGGTGAACCACGAATTCGGCGCCCTCGTGCTTCTCAAGGAACACACCGTGCCGTCGGCTGGACGCTGGTGCCTCGATGTAGACCTGGTGGCCGCGTTCCACGAGCCCGGCGGCGAGTCGCGATGCGAAGTTCGCCGCGCCGTTCACATCGGGAGGGAAGGTGTCTGCGCCGATCAGGACGCGAAGCGAAGCGTTCACAGCAGACGGGTCATGCGGGGAATCGGCCACAGTGGTAAACATCCCTTGTAATAGAAAGAAGCGGCATCAGCTTACAGCGGGCTGGGTGGTTGACGTTTGGACAGCTGGAAGACACCATAGACGGCTAAGACACCGGCAATTGCAAAGGCCGGGATCGCCCACCACGGGGCGCCCGCGGCCTCTTGCAAAACGACGATTCCGATGGTGACCGCCACGATGGGGTCGATCACGGTCAGCCCGGCGATCACGAGGTCGGGTGGCCCGGACGAGTATGCCGTCTGCACGAAGTACCCGCCGAGCACTGTCGCGGCGAGAAGCGCGACGACGCAGAACAGCGTGAGCCATTCGAATCCGTGAAATCCGTTGAGGATGAGCGTGTGCACCCGGTCGATGACGACCTTGGCGAGAGTCGCGACGAAACCGTAGAGCACCCCGGCGCCGACGATGTACATGACCGCGAGGAATCTGTGCCGGAGCAGAGCGAACACGACGGCGAACGCGACGGTGATGATGCCGAGCAGAATGAGTACGATCACCAGCTCGGTTTCGGTGATCTCCTTAGATTTCGCCGTGATGGATGCAATGGTCACGAAGATTCCGACTCCGACGATGCAGAAGACGATCGGTCGGATGGCGTCGGAACGCAGTTTGACGTGTGACACGCGAGAGTTCACGATCGCGGTGATGATGAGCGCGATGGCGCCGAGTGGCTGCACGACGATGATCGGCGCGAGATAGAGAGCCGTTAGTTGCAACACCACGGCGATCCCGAGCATGAGTGTGCCGGTCACCCACGACGGACGTTGGAGCAGCATCCGAAGCTGACCGGGGCTCAGACCGGCGCCGCCGCCGTTCGTCGCCGAGTCGACCTTGGTGACCCCCCGGTGCTGGAACTGGGCGCCGAGGGCGAGGAACACCGCCCCGACGAGCGCGATCGGAATCCCGAGCAGCTGGTTAGGGGTCAACGAGATCTGGTCGGAAATGGCACTCAGGTCAGGCGTCACGGCACGACCCTACCCGGCGACGCTCCGATATTCTTGGCGAATGGCCGTCCTCCCAATTCAAATTACGGGTAATTCCGTGCTCCACTCCCCTGCATCCGAAGTGACGGTGTTCGACTCGCGACTCGAGACCCTCGTCGCCGACATGTTCGAGACTATGGAGGCCGCCCCTGGCGTGGGTCTCGCTGCCCCGCAGGTCGGGGTTCCATTGCGCCTCTTTGTCTTCAACTGGCTGGATGACGACGAGACGGTGTGGCGTGGAGTGGCGATCAACCCGACCCTGTGGATAAGCCCCCCGCCCGCCGGCGAAGCGAATGAAGACGATGAGTCCGAGGGGTGCCTGTCGGTACCGGGAGAGCGGTTTCCGCTTCGCCGTGCCGAACTGGCCATCCTCTCGGCGATCGATCTCGAGCAGAAGCCGTTCGAGATCAAGGCCGAGGGGTGGCTTGCTCGCATTTTTCAACACGAATTCGATCACCTCAATGGGGTGCTTTACGTCGATCGGCTCGCTCACCTCCCCGCGAAGGCGGCCGCGAAGGCGATTCGCAAGAGCGGCTGGGGCGAGCCAGGGCTCAGTTGGACCCCGGGAGTCGACGACCTCGACGCGTAAGCGTCCTAGCGCCCTCCGCGGCTACGCCGAGTGACTCGGCTTAAAGCGCTGATCTCCCTGCCCTACTCAAAACGCAGGACATTCACCACCGGCAAACGATTACCGCGCCGGTACGCCGCCGATAGTGGTGAATGTCCTGCGTTTTCGGGGTTGACGCGGGGTAGACGCTGCCAGAAGGGCTCCACCCGCGTCCTAGCGCTGCGGCTCCCGCAGGTTCACGCCGTGAATGCCGTTGTCGTACCGGATCGCCGGAAACACCGCCGAGACGGAGAACCCGACTCCGGGCAGCATGCTCGCGTTGAGCATCCCGCGATAGAGCGACGCGCGTTCGCGCATCTCGGTCATTCCCGGACCAACGACGACTTCGGTCAGGGCATCCAGGTCGTCCTGGAACGTGTACGTGCGCTGCTGGGCTACCTTGTCCGGGTCGAGGCCCTGGCGACGCGCCTCCGCGCGCACGCCGTCATCGTCGATGACCACCTGAAGGCCCTCTTCGGTCCAGGTCGACGTCACGCTGACACGCGTTCCCGGCCCGCCATACTTCAGTGCGTTTGACAAGGCCTCCTGCACACTCCGGAAGACCGCGAGTTGCGGACCATCCTGAAGTTCGAACGGCTCACCGTGTTCGACGGTGACAAGATCCAGACCGGCGTCGCGCATCACGTCGAATAGCTCTGACGTTATGTCGGGCAACGCCTCAGGCACCGGCTCATCCGGTCCGCCGGCCACGGTCATGATCCGACGAAGGTCGATGAGGGTCGCCCTC
>JAUZFY010000121.1 GCA_030840185.1 Microbacteriaceae bacterium
CAGAGAGCGCTTCGGGAACGGCGTGCTTGAGCACGTCGACGTAGTCGGAGGGAACCTGAAGCGCCCAGTCCGGGGGAAGCGCGGCTCCGCTTGAGAAGAGCACGGCATCCATCACGGCGTGCGGGTAGTCGAATGTTCCGGTGCCGAGCTCGGCGCCATCGGAGACACGCACCACGACGGCGCGACCCGAGAGAGTGCCGAAGTCGATGCCCACAACATACTCGTCTGCGGCCGCGCGTGTCTTAGCGGTTTCGCGCTCGTCGGCGGTTTCGCCAGGCGTCGGCAGACTCACCAGTGGACTCCTTTGTCGATCCCGGTCACCATCGATGTGACCGGTAACAAAGCGCAGAATGTTACCGTTCACATCTTCCAAAGAGAATAGCCCTGCGGCAGTCCGCGCGCAAACCTCATTTTTTTGGGCGGTCGACTACGGCCTGCCCCGCTTTGGCGATGACAGGTCCAGCACCATCTGCCGCCACCGGCAAGCGGGCAAGCAAAAAGGTCCGGCCCCGCCGAAGCGGGAACCGGACCTTCGTGACCTACGAGGGCGTGACTACTTGGTCAGCGCCTCGAGGGTTTGGTTGTTCTTGTAAGACGCCGCGGCGTTGTCCTTCGTGACGAGCTCCGGCGGCAGGAGGTAGGTCGGGACGATCTTGACACCGTTGTTGTAGGCAGTCGAGTTGGTCGCCGGCGTCTTGCCCGCGGCCAGGTCCTTGATCATCTGGACGGTGTGCTCGACCAGCTTGGTCGTGTCCTTGTTGATGGTCGAGTACTGCTCACCGGTCATGATGAGCGGGATGGATGCGGCTTCCGAGTCCTGTCCGGTGACAACCGGCATGGTCGGGGTAGCCTTGCCCGCGTTCTTGATCGAGGTGATGATCGCGCGACCGAGCGTGTCGTTCGGCGAGAGAACACCGTTCAGCACCGTGTTGGCGTAGTTTCCGGCGAGGAGGGTGTCCATGCGGGTCTGGGCGTTCTGCGCGAGCCATCCGGCGGTTGCAGTCTGCTTGATGTCGGTCTGACCCGACACGACCTTGAGGGTTCCGTCCTTGATCTTGGGCTGGAGAACCTTCATGGCTCCGTTGAAGAAGACCGGAGCGTTCGCGTCGTCCGAGGATCCGGAGAACAGCTCAATGTTGTACGTCTTCGCGTCGGGGAAACGCGCCTTCATACCATCGAGGAGAGCCTGCCCCTGCAGCTCGCCAACCTTCTCGTTGTCGTACGCGACGTAGTAGTCGACGTTCTTCGTGTTCTCGATCAGGCGGTCGTAGGCGATGACCTTCGCACCGGCATCATGAGCGGCCTTGGCCTGCGGGCCGAGCTGCTTGCCGTCCTTGGCTCCGATGACGACGACCTTCGCGCCCTTGGTGATCATGGACGACACCTGGTTGGCCTGTTCGGCGGCGGTGTTGGTGGCCGGCGCGTACTGCACGTCTGCCTTGTATCCGGCCTTAGCGATGGCGTCGGTGAAGAGCTGTCCGGCGAGGACCCAGTTCTCCGAGGTCTTGTCCGGAAGAGCCACGCCAATTGTGGATCCGGCCTTGAAACCGGCAGCGCCGGCGGTGCCGGTGCCGCTTGTGTCACGCGTGGAACAGCCCGACAGGGCCATCAGTGCGACTCCGGCAATTGCCACAGTCGTGATAGCGATTTTTCGCATGTGATTGATTCGCTTTCTCTTGTCTTGATTGTGCAATGGAACCGGGGACAGGCGTCGTCCCCAGCGACTACAGCTGAGTGATCAGTTCGGTGTAGTGGATTTGGGGCGCGAGGATTCCTCTGCGCTGTCGATTGGAGCGACGGCCGGCCTGTCGACCGGTTGCGCAGCCTGCGGCCCCACCTGGGCGCCGTCCTGCACGCGGCGATTACGGGTCATCATTCCGATGAGCGACGGTCGACCCTGCTTCTTGCTGTACACGTCGATGCCGACTGCGATCAACAGAACGAGTCCCTTGATGATCTGCACCCGGTCGATTCCAACGCCGAGCAACTGCAGGCCGTTGTTCAGCACGGCGATCACCAGACCACCAACAATCGAGCCGACGATGGTTCCGATTCCGCCGGCGACCGCGGCTCCACCGATGAAGACGGCGGCAATTGCGTCGAGCTCCCAGCCGACACCGTCGCCGGGGCCGGAGGCGCCTGCACGGGCCACGCCGATCATTCCCGCCACCGAGGCGAGGATCGACATGTTCATCATGACGAGGAAGTTGATCCTCTTGATCTTGACGCCGGAGAGTTCTGCGGCGTGCCAGTTCCCACCGACCGCGTAGATGTGGCGGCCGAACGTGGTGCGGCGGGTGACGAAGGAGTAGGCCAGCACAAGAACGCCGAGGATGATTCCGGAGACCGGGAAGCTCGTGCCGACTCGGCCACCGGCGAACAACAGGGTCGCGTAGACGACGACAGCAACGAGCAGCACGATCTTGACCACGCTGACCCAGAGCGGCGCCTTCTCGGAACCCATCTCGGTCTGGGTGCGGCGGGCACGCCATTCCTGGACGATAATGACGATCGCGACGACGAGTCCGATCAGGAGCGTCCCATTGCTGTACCCGGTGTTCGGCCCGAAGTCGGGGATGAATCCGCCACCGATGAAGGTGTAGGCATCCGGGACCGTGACGCTCTGCGAGTTGCCGAAGTACTGGTTCGCTCCGCGAAAGATGAGCATGCCGGCGAGCGTGACGATGAACGCCGGTACGCCGACATAGGCGACCCACCAGCCCTGCCACGCTCCGATGACGAAGCCCATCGCCAGACCGAGAATGATGGCAAGGGGCCACGGGAAGTGCCAGCTTGCCATCGAGGTCGCGACGATGATCCCCACGAAGGCGGCGATCGATCCGACCGACAGGTCGATGTGGCCGGCCACGATGACCATGACCATGCCGATTGCGAGAATCAGAACGTAGGCGTTTTGGTTGACCAGGTTGATCAGGTTGGTCGGGTCTAGCGTGAGCCCTCCCGTAGCGACCTGAAAGAAGATGATGATGACGACGAGGGCCCCGAGAATGCCGACTTGGCGTCCGCTCGATCCAGAGCCGAACATTTTTCCGAGGTCGCGGAAGCCCCCGGACTTCTTGGGTGCTGCAGTTGGTTCGCTCATGGCTGGGTAACTTTCTTCTTGGCAGAGGTCATGCTCTTCATGAGAGTCTCGGGGTCGGCCCGGTCGATGGGAATGTCGTTCGTGATGGCGCCCTCGAAGATCGTGTAGATCCGATCGGAAACGCCGAGAAGCTCCGGCAGCTCGGAGGAGATCATGATGACTCCCTTCCCCTGCGCCGCGAGGTCCCGGATGATGCCGTAGATCTCGGACTTCGCACCGACGTCGATGCCGCGCGTGGGTTCATCGAGGATGAGAAGGTCCGGATCCGTGAACATCCACTTGGCCAGGACCACCTTCTGCTGGTTTCCACCGGAGAGCTTGTTAACGCCCTCGTTGACGGTCGGCGCCTTGATGCGCAGGCTCTTGCGGTACTGCTCCGCCGCCTTGTGTTCCTCGATGTCGTTCACGACGTCTCCGCGGGAAATCTTGGAGAGCTTGGCGGAGACGATCGAGCGCTTGATGTCGTCGAGCAGGTTCAGCCCGAGCGCCTTCCGGTCCTCGCTCACGTACGCGATTCCATTGTCGATAGCTTCGGACACGTTGCGCAACTGAATTTCTTTGCCGTCCTTGAATACCTGACCGGACACGTAAGTTCCGTAGGAGCGACCGAAGATGCTCATCGCGAGTTCGGTTCGACCGGCTCCCATGAGGCCGGCGAATCCGACGACCTCTCCGCGCCGAACAGTGAAACTCGAGTTCTTCACGACCAGTCGTTCGGCAGCGAGCGGGTGGCGGACGGTCCAGTCACGCACCTCGAAGAACACGTCCCCGATGCGCGGTGTGCGATCCGGGAAGCGATTCTCGAGAACGCGACCGACCATGCCGCGGATGATGCGGTCTTCGTTCACCCCGTCGGTGGTCACATCGATCGTCTCGATCGACTTTCCGTCTCGGATGATCGTGATGGCGTCGGAGATGGCCTCGATCTCATTGAGCTTGTGGGAGATCATGATCGAGGCGATGCCACGCCCCTTGAGGCCGCGGATCAGGTCGAGGAGGTGCTGCGATTCAGCCTCATTCAGTGCGGCGGTCGGCTCGTCGAGGATGAGGAGCTTCACCGACTTGTTGAGCGCCTTGGCGATCTCGACAAGCTGCTGCTTGCCGACGCCGAGGTGCTTCACCTGGGTGTCGGGGTCGTCCTGTAGACCGACCCGGGCGAGCAACTCGATCGCGCGGCGCTTGGCCTCGCCCCAGTTGATCACGCCAAAGCGTCGAGGCTCATTGCCGAGAAATATGTTCTCGGTGATCGAAAGCTCGGGAATGAGTGCGAGCTCCTGATGGATGATGACGATGCCGGCGGTTTCGCTCGATCGGATGTCCTTGAAGCGCGACTCGTGCCCCTGGAAGATGATCTCGCCCTGATACGTGCCGTAGGGATAGACCCCGGAGAGCACCTTCACGAGGGTCGACTTGCCGGCACCGTTCTCGCCGCAAATTGAGTGGATCTCCCCTGCTCGCACCGTGAGCGAAACCCGATCGAGCGCCTTGACGCCCGGAAATTCTTTTGTGATGGAACGCATCTCGAGGATGACGGGTTCATCAGCCATGTGTGACCTCCACAGCCGGGAGGTTCGGGTTGTGTACGTTCACAGCCGGGAGGTGCGAGTTGTGTACGTTCACAACCGCGACGAATGCACGTGATTTCAACGCCGGACTACCTTGTCTCGTTAGGGGGCCGAAAGTGCCCGCTAACAGACTAAACCTTCTCAGCACTCTTGCAGTCAAGTTATGAACACAACAATGCCGTAACGACTACGAGTTGCGAGCGTCGGAGCGCTGAATGGCCAGCGCGGCGCCTCCGAGGGCTTCGGCCCTCTCGCCGAGGGACGAAACCACTACCCTTGTCCCTCCGCCGAGGCCCGGCATGCCATGTTCCCGAAGCCCAGCCCGAATCGGGCCAAGAAGCACGTCACCGAGCGCGGTGAGCGGTCCCCCGATGACGATGAGCTCAGGATTCAGCAGGTTTGCGACGCTCCCGAGGGCACGCCCGATGAGAAGACCGGCGACCTCGAGCACCTCGATGGTCGGAGCATCGTGGCGCAAGCCGTCTCGAACGATCTCGGCCGTGCTGTGCGGCGGGTCGGCTTGCCCAGAGAGCGCCGACAGCACAGCCGAGGTCGACGCCACCGTCTCGAGACAACCATTGTTGCCGCAGTGGCAACGCTCGCCGTTCTCGACGACGATCTCGTGACCGATTTCTCCGCTCACTCCGAGACTCCCATAGAACGGCTTGCCGTTGAGGATGAGGCCGGCGCCTATTCCGCTGCCGATCTTCATGAAGACGAGATTCTCGATCGAGCCGTGCGGCCCCCAGGTGACCTCGGC
>JAUZFY010000127.1 GCA_030840185.1 Microbacteriaceae bacterium
TGCCCACCGGTGAGATGTCGGTCGGCCCGTGGATGCCCGACTTGATCTGATACTGCGAGGCGTACTCGAGCACCTTCTTCAGGTGGGTGATCCCACCGGTGTGGGTGACCGCGCTCCGCACATAGTCGATGAGCTGCTCGCGAATGATCTGCTGGTAGTCCCAGACGGTGTTGAAGATTTCACCGATCGCGAGAGGCGTGGTCGTGTGCTGGCGGACGAGGCGCAGTGCCTCCGGGTTCTCGGCCGGTGTGCAGTCCTCGAGCCAGAACAGGTCGTACGGTTCGAGGGACTTGCCCAGTTGCGCGGCCTGGATGGGCGTCATCCGGTGATGTCCGTCGTGCAGCAGGGGAAGCTCCGGCCCGAATTCGTTGCGAACCGCCTCGAACACGGTGGGAACGTGACGCAGGTAGCTGCGGGTATCCCAGTCCTCTTCGGCGGGGAACGCGCCTCGCTGAGCCGGTTCGTGGTCGTAGCGCTGGCCCTTGTTGGCCTCAAAAGTCGCGTTGGACGCGATGCCGTAGATGGATTTGAGTCCGGGGACGCCGGTCTGCACGCGAATCGCCTTATAGCCCTGCTCCTGGTGGGAGCGCACACTGTCGAACAGCTCCTCCGTCGTTTTACCCGACGCGTGCCCGTACGCGAGGAGCCCGGTGCGGGAGGCGCCGCCGAGCAGCTGGTACAGGGGCATCCCGGCGGCCTTCGCCTTAATGTCCCAGAGCGCCACGTCCACAGCGGCGATCGCCGCCATCGTCACAGGTCCGCGGCGCCAGTAGGCGCTGCGGTAAAGGAACTGCCAGGTGTCTTCGATCCGATGGGCGTCACGGCCAATGAGCAGGGGCACCAGGTGCTCCGTCAGATAGGCGACAACGGCGAGTTCCCGGCCGTTGAGCGTGGCGTCGCCGAGTCCGGTGAGGCCGTCATCCGTCGTCAGCTTCAGCGTGACGAAGTTGCGGTCCGGGCTCGTGACGATGACCTCAGCCTTGTCGATTTTCACGTGAGTGCTCCTTCGAGTCGTTTGGTGATCGCGGCGATCAATCCGGGGTCTTCCCGGTCGCCCGGTCCGAGGAAAGCGACAGCGGCGGTCGCCTGCTGCGCCGCCGTCATTCCTCGAAGTTCCGCCGCGAGCCCTGTTGCGGCTGGGTCGTAGCGCGCGCCGTCTCCGCGCTCGAGATACCGGACCCAGGCCGCGATTGCCGCTGCCCCCGCGACTCCAGTCGCGAGGCCGGCCGCTCTCCGTCGTCGGGCGACCTCGAGAATGCGGAGCGGCAACTTTTGCGAGCCGTCAGCGCCGATCTGCACCAGCCGGTGTTCGATGCGCGGGTTGGACCAGCGCATCCTCAGCTGCTCCAGCCACTCGTCCATCTCACCGGACGGCAGATCAAGCAGCGGCCTCGCCTCATCCCAGAGTTGCTCGACCAGGCCGCGACATCCGGCGTCGGCGAACGCCTGGCTGACCGTGGAGAACCCGGCGTCCAGGCCGCAATAGGCGAGCAACGAATGCGCGGCGTTGAGGAACCAGAGCTTGCGCTGCTCGAACGGCGTGACGTCGGCGACGAACCGCGCCCCGACCAGGTGCCAGTCCGGCCTGCCGCCGGGGAACTCGCCGCTCAGCACCCACTCACTGAACTCCTCGGTGACGACCGGCACGCTGTCGGCGACACCGGTCAGCTCCCGCACGGTGAGGCGGTCACCGTCGCTCGCCGCCGGTGTGATCCGGTCGACCATGGTCGAGACGAAGGAGACGGATGCCTCGATCCAGCCCGCCAGGTCGCGATCGACGGCCGTCGCCGCGGCGAGCACCGCCCGTCGGGTCACCTCGCCGTTGCCCGGCAGGTTGTCGCAGCTCACTATCGCGATCGGACCGGCGCCGGCCTGGCGCCGAGCGCGGAGCCCGTCAACGATTCGTCCGATGGCGGTCTCCGGCGCCCGGTCGCCCGAACGGCGAAGCAGTTCGAGGTCAGCGCCGACCCGTGGGTCCGCTTCGTCGAGGTCGCCGGCGTGGTTCAAACGGTAGCCGGCCTCCGTCACGGTCATGGTCAGCACGACGACGTCGGGATCCGACAGCACGGCTCGCCAGGCCGGCAGGTCCGCACCGTCGTGTGCGCTGCTGATGCTCTCGACGAGTGTCGCGGTGTCCTCGACGGGCCGACGTGTGAGGAGAGTGTAGACGCAGTCTTGCGCCTGCAGCGCGGCGGCCGCGGCCGCCGTGCGGCCGGTGAATGCGGCGATTCCCCAGTCCCCGCCGAGATCATTCGCCAGCTGCGTGTACCAGGCCTGGTGTGCGCGATGGAAGGCGCCGAGACCGAGGTGTGCGATGCGAACCGGATGCCGGACGCGACGTCGTGCCGCGAGAGCCGACGCCCCGTTCACGGCTGCGTCCTTCACTGCTGCGTCGTGACCGCGCGCTGATATGCCGCGCGAACGTAGGCCAGGTTGTCGCGAGTGCGCTCTTCGAGCGGCAACTCGGTCGAGAAGTCTTCCAGGGTGACCCACCCGTCGTAGCCGTGGCGCACCAGGGCGGCAAGGTACGCGTCTACGTCTGCCTGGCCGCCTCGGAGCGTCGCCCAGTCGGCATGCCAGTCCACCGTGCCGTCCTCGGCTGGTGCAGAGGGAACCCAGGCGACATTCTTGACGTGCACGTGAGCGAGGTACGGTCCGAGGATCTCGAACGCGGCGGAGTGCTCCTCCTGTCCCTCGATCACGAGGTTGCCGAGGTCATGGATGACGCCGACATGGGCGGGATCGAGGCCGTCGATAAGGCGGAAGGCTGCGGACGCGGAGGAAGTGACCGAGCCGTGGTGCAGTTCGATCAGGGCCTGCACCCCGTGCGCCGCAGCGCGGTCGGCGATCCATTCCAGGTCGGCGCGCACCGATGCGAACTGCGTGCGGTAGGCCCCGAGCTGTGGGCCCGGCATGGCGACGCGCACGCGTTCTGCGCCGAGTTTCGCCGTCGCCGCCAGCATCCGCTCGACATTGTCGTGGTCGGCACAGCCCGCGTACCCGCCGATGCCCGAGTACGCCAGACCGGACCCGACGGTGATCCTCGCGATTTCGTCGAGGTTCGATTCCAGCCCGGTGAGGGGCCAGGTCGCTCGATTGCCGGCCCAGAATCCGGGCTCCTCGGAGGCGACCTGGTCGGTGACGCGCCACTCGATGCCGTCCCAGCCCTGGGCGGCGAGTCGGGTTACCGCCTCCGTCGGCGACCATTGCGGTGTTGACGCGGTGAATACTGAGAATTTCACGCTGCACCTCCGGTGGTCACTGTCACGTCGTCAAGGGAGCCGTCGAGCACTTCGGCGAGGGAAACGCTGCGCCCGAGAGTGGACGAGAGGTATAGGGAGCGCACCACGGCGAGCGCCAGAAGCGCATCGTCGACCCGTACTCGTGGGGGCCTGCCTTCGCGGATCGCGGCCACGACATCCTCGTACTGGCGGAGATGACCGATAGCGAATCGATCGGGGTCGCGTTCGCCACCACGGAGTTCGCTCGGCGCCACAACGCCTGCGGCCTGGTTCGCCACTGACCCGCTGTCGTCACCGGCTACGTGGAAAAACTCGAGCTGATCATCCTCGATGATTGCCGACCCGCGGGACCCGTGCACCTGCAGGCGCACCGAAAGCCCGGGAAACGCGGCCGTCGTGGCGTGCAGCACGGCAAGCGCTCCGGATTCGAACCGGACTGTGGCGACAGCGACGTCTTCGACCTCCACCCGGCCATGGGCAAGGAGTGCGGTGTGCGCCTGGATTTCGACCGGTCGTCCCAGGAACCAGAGCAGCAGGTCGACGGTGTGCACGCCCTGGTTCATGACCGCGCCGCCCCCGTCGAGTTCCCACGTTCCCCGCCATTGGCCGGAGTCGTAATACTCCTGGCTGCGCCACCAGGCGACGGATGCCACTGCGCTTGTCACCCGGCCGAAGCCGTCGCTCTCGATCGCATCCGCGATGACGACGCTCGCCGGGTCGAATCGGTGCTGGCTGATGACGGAGACAACGAGCCCATCCGCCTCCGCCTCCGCCGCAAGGGCCGCGATTCGTTTCGCCCGCGGAACGGTCACGTCGAGCGGCTTTTCGATCAGCACGAGCTTGCCGGCCGAGATCGCCTCTTGCGCAAGCTGAACGTGCTGGCCGCTGGGCGTGCAGACGACCACGAGGTCGACGGATACCGAGGCGAGCGCCGCTGAGAGCGTGGTGAATTCCGCGGGCCTGGCAGATCCCGCCTCCTCGATCGAGTCGGCGAGCGCGCGAGCGGCCTGCGGAATTTCGTCCACCAGGGCGACGATCACGGCATCCGGATGCAGGCCAATTGCTTTCGCATGATTGAGCCCGATGATTCCGCATCCGACCAGTGCCACTGCGAGAGGCGTACCGTGTTCCGTGCTTTCCGTCATGCCGTCCGTACCCCGATCTGGTTGGTGAGTCGCGCGAATGCCCTGGCCGCCCGGCCGAACGCCTCGGGTCCGGAAAACCCACCGAGGGTGTGCACATCCGCCAGATGTGGTTCGAGGGACGCGAAGCCGGAGTATCCGTCGTCCCGCAGGGCGGTGAGGGTTTCGAGCAACTGACCGTCGCCCTCGCCCGCCGGGGTCACTTCGCCGGTGGCGGCGACCGCGTCTTTGACCTGCAGGTACTCGAGGTGAGGCCGCAGCATCCGGTACCCATCGGTGAACGGCTGCACTCCGACCTGCACGAAATTGGCGCTGTCCCAGGCGACCCTGAGGGCGTCCGAGCCCACCGACTCAATGAGGTCGAGTACGCGGGCGGGCACGTCTCCGTAGATGTCTTTCTCGTTCTCGTGCAGCAGGATGACGCCTTCTTTCTCGGCGAGGTCGGCCAGTGCGCGCAACCGCGCGAGAACGCCGTCCCGGATGCTCCCGACGTCGATCCCCGGCCCCCGGAAGAAGGAGAAGATGCGGATGTAGCGAGAATCCAGCGCATGGGCGGCGGCAATCGCCCTGCCGAGTCGCGCGACCTCGGCTTCCACCGGCACCGTCACGTCCACCTTGCCCACGGGTGAGGCGATCGCAGAGACGCTCATTCCGAAGTCAGCGAGCACGATTCCCAGCACCTCGATCTGCTCCCCGGAGAACTCGACCACGTTGGTGCCCCACGCGCTCCGCAGTTCGAGGTGACGAGCGCCGAGCGCCTGCAGCACCGCGACCTGCACGGTCGGATCCTCGTCGATTTCGTCCCCGAAGCCCGACAGAATCCAGGTAGGCATTGGTGCGGTTGTCATTCGGCTCCTCTGCCGGCACATCGATAGCCAAAACCCTAAGAGAAAATGGCAACCGACTGCAATTGTTTGCCACCAGTTGCCAAATGTGGTTGTGTCGACGCATGCCAGAGGCCAGCAAGACGACGTCCGACAGGGGACCGACGATCCACACTGTTGCGGCCGCGGCGGGCGTCGCCGCGTCCACGGTCTCCCGGGCGCTGTCCAACCCCGGGCGGGTGAACGCGGTCACACGCAAGCGAATCGAGGACATCGCGGCGGAACTCGGATACTCGCGCCCCGCGCGACAGCAACCCCCGATGTCCGGCCCGCTGAAGACGGTCGCCGTTTTCGTCGCGGACATCACGAATCCGTTCTACTTCGACGTCATCCGGGGCACTCAACAGCAGTTGAAGGCCGCCGGCTACGCCCAGCTGCTTGTGGATACCGAGGAGTCCGGAGAACTCGAGGGCGACATGGTGACTCGCCTGCGCGGGTCGTTCGACGGCGCGATCCTCGCCGCGTCACGGCTCTCCGACAAGGAGCTCGGCACGTTGAGCCAATCGATTCCGCTGGTCGTGATCAACCGCAACGTCAAGGGCGTGCCCGGCATCGTCATCGATACTCCGACGGGAGTGGTCCAGGCGCTCGAGCATCTGGTGTCCCTCGGCCACCGGGACATCGTCTACGTTGCCGGTCCGGCGCGCTCCTGGGCGAACGAAATGCGGTGGCGGGCTCTCCGGCAGGCCGCGGGAAAGCACGGCCTCGAGGCACGACGGATCGGCCCGTTTCCGCCGGACCGCACGGCGGGCTCCGCGGCGGCAGATGCCGTGCTCAATTCCGGCGCTACGGCATGCGTCGCCTACAACGACCTCGTTGCGATCGGCATGCTCCGCCGGTTCAAGGAGCGGGGAATCGACGTTCCCGGTCGGATCAGCGTGGTCGGCTGCGACGATATTTTCGGAGCAGATTTCTGCCATCCGCCTCTCACCACGCTCACGGCGCCCATCGAACAGGTCGGACGGGTTGCCGTCTCGATGCTGCTTGGCACGCTCGAACAGCGGCCGGGAGCACGCCGCACCCAGGTCGTGCTGCCAACTCACCTGACGGTACGCGAGTCGACAGGGCCGGTCAGCGGCTCCACCCAGTCGATCGATCCACTCTGAAACGAGGTCGAAAAATGACAACCCTTGCCCCATCGCCCGACCGGTTGTTCCCCGCCGATGCGGCGACCCGGTCGGTTGCCCGCAGGATCTACACGGAGGTGCGAAATGCCCCGATCCTGTCGCCCCACGGCCACGTGGATGCTGCGGTGTTGGCTGACAACGCCGCGTTCTCCGACCCGGCAACGCTGCTGATCACCCCGGACCACTACGTCGTCAGGCTCCTGCACGCGAACGGCGTCAGCCTCGATGAACTCGGCTTCGCCAGGAACGGCGTGCCGTCCGAGGCGTCGTCCCGGTCCATCTGGGCGCAACTGTGCCGGCACTGGTCCATGTTCGCGGGGACACCGGTGCGCTATTGGTTCGAGACGGAACTCTCCGAGGTCTTCGGCGTGACCGAGATGCCGTCCGCTGACACAGGCGACTCGATCTATGACCAAATCGCCGACCGCCTTGCCGATGACGCGTACCGGCCGCGCTCGCTGTTCGAG